>NZ_JCATID010000022.1:0-90633 GCF_059693745.1 Sphingobium sp. WR1
ACTGCGCTTGATCGATGAGCGCGCGTCCGGTCAGCTTCGCTACCGTCGAACTACACCATCACCCGGGGCACGACCTTGGTCGGTTGTGTGGAACACTCGACTGTCCGAGAAACACTGGCGGATTGCGGGTGTGTCCGACAACCTCGTTTCAGGGGGTTTCCGACATGGGAAAATGATCGCTATCGGCCCATGCTTTCCCGTAAGCCGCCGTTCCGCTCCCCACCCCTGTTCGTCATTCTTGCGACCCGAAGCGCACAACGCGGGAACCCATCTCCTAACTTCACTCCAAGTACGGCGCTCCGAGATGGATCCCCGCCTGCGCGGGGATGACGGTAGAGGAGATGGCGTTCCACTCTTTCAGCCCCCGCTCACCCATGGAAATAATCATAGACCTGCTGGGCCACGGCCTTCGACACGCCAGGCGCGCGCTGGAGGTCTTCGAGCGCCGCGTCGCGGACGGCGCGGGCGGTGCCGAAATGCATCAGCAGCGCCTTCTTGCGCGCGGGACCGATGCCCGGCACCTCGTCCAGCGAGGAGACGGTGATCGCCTTGCTGCGCTTGGCGCGGTGGGCGCCGATGGCGAAGCGGTGGGCCTCGTCGCGCAGGCGTTGCAGGTAGAAGAGGACCGGATGGTTGAGCGGGAAGGTGATTTCCCGACCGTCCATCAGGTGAAACACCTCCCGCCCCTCGCGACCATGATGCGGCCCCTTGGCGACGCCGATCATGCACACATCCTCTATGCCCATCTCCTCCAGCATCGATCGGGCGGCGGAGAGTTGCCCTTTGCCGCCGTCGATCAGCACCAGATCGGGCCATTCGCCGCCGTCGCGATCCGGGTCTTCCTTCTGCGCGCGACCGAAGCGGCGTTCGAACATCTCGCGCATCATCGCGAAATCGTCGTTGGAGATTTCGGGGTTCTTCATGTTGAACTTGCGATAGGCGTTCTTGCGGAAGCCCTCCGGCCCCGCGACGACCATCGCGCCTAGCGCGTGCGCGCCCTGGATATGGCTGTTGTCGTAAATCTCGATCCGGTCGGGCACGCCGTCCAGCCCGAAGGCCTCGACCATCTCATCGAGGATGCGGCCCTGGCTGGTCGTTTCCGCCAGCCGCCGGTCGAGCGCCTCCACCGCGTTGCGCTGCGCCTGTTTGATGAGGCGGGTGCGGTCGCCGCGCCGGGGCACCTCTATCCGCACCCTGCCGCCGGTCCGCTCCGACAGCGCCAGCGCCATCAGTTCGCATTCCGCCGGCTCGCGGTCGGTCAGGATCAATTTGGGCGCGGGGACTTCCTCGTAGAATTGCGCCATGAAGCTTTCCAGCACCTCCTCCGTCGCGACGTCGGCGGTGTGGACCGGGAAGAAGCTGCGATGGCCCCAATTCTGGCCGCCGCGGATGAAGAAGGCCTGGATGCACATCGCCCCGCCCTTTTCCGCCAGCGCGAAAATGTCGGCGTCGCCCAGCCCTTCGGCATTGATTGCCTGCGATCCCTGGATGAAGGTCAGCGCCTTCAGCCGGTCGCGCAGCACGGCGGCCTGTTCGAAGTCGAGCGATTCCGCCGCCTGCTCCATCGCCGCGCCCAGCTTTTTCTGGACGGCGGTGGATTTGCCGCCCAGGAAATCCTGCGCATCCTTCACCAGCTCGGCATAGCCCGTCGCGTCGATGCGATCGACGCAGGGGGCGGAGCAGCGCTTGATCTGATAGAGCAGGCAGGGGCGCGAGCGGTTGGAAAAGAAGCTGTCGGTGCAGGAGCGGAGCAGGAACAGCTTTTGCAGCGCGTTGATGGTGCGCGTCACCGACCCGGCGCTGGCGAAGGGGCCATAATAGCGGCCCTGATATTTGCGCGCGCCGCGATGTTTCTGGACGCGGGGAAAGGCATGATCCTCCCGCAGCAGGATGAAGGGGAAGCTTTTGTCGTCGCGCAGCAGGACATTATAGGGCGGGCGGTAGCGCTTGATCAGTTGCGCCTCCAGCAGCAGCGCTTCGGCTTCACTGTTGGTGGTGACGATGGTCATGCTGCGGGTCTGGGCGACCATGCGCTGGAGCCGTTTGGGCAGGCGATCGACCTGGGTGTAATTGGCGACCCGGTTCCTGAGCGCCCGTGCCTTCCCCACATAGAGCACGTCGCCGCGCGCATCGTGCATCCGGTAGACGCCCGGACGGATCGGCAGCGTCTTCAGCGTGGTGCGGATCGCCTCCACGCCCGCGTCTATGTCCGGCTGGCTGCCGGTGACGGTGTAGGTCGCCTTGTCTTCGTTGAAACGGTCGGGGGATTGGGGGCCGGACATGGGGCAGAGATAGCGGGGCCGGCGGCGATCGCAAGCGGGCTGCGTCCCATTCATCATTCATGAGGCGAAATCATGACTGTTGTGAGAGGAATGCCTCTAATCGGCGCCGCGCCGCGTTCCTACATAAGTGGAAGGCGCCATGTCCATGGCCGTCCGTTCAAAACAAACAGACTGAAGAGAGCGCCTCCCCGCTTCGCACGATGCTGCGCACCGGTGCGGGACGCCCGGTCTTCCGCCTTCCATCGTCCTTTCAAGCCAAGGGAAAATCTATGGCCGTCAAAGCCTATGGCGCACATGCCGCCGACAAGCCGCTGGAATCCATCGACATCGAACGGCGTCCGGTCGGCGCCCATGACGTGCAGATCGCCATCGCCTATTGCGGCGTCTGCCATTCCGATCTCCATCAGGTCCGCTCCGAATGGGAGGGCACCCTCTACCCCTGCGTTCCGGGCCACGAAATTGTCGGCCATGTCACCGCCATCGGCGGCGACGTGACCAAGTTCAAGGTCGGCGACACGGTCGGCGTCGGCTGTCTGGTCGACAGCTGCCAGCATTGCCCGGCCTGCGACGAGGGGCTGGAGCAATATTGCGAGAACGGCTTCGTCGGCACCTATAACGGCGCGACCGCCGACGCCCCCGGCCATACGCTGGGTGGCTATTCGCAGAGTATCGTCGTGAAGGATGATTTCGTCCTGAAGATCGGCCATGCCCCCGAACAGCTCGCCGCCGTGGCGCCCCTGCTCTGCGCCGGCATCACCACCTGGTCGCCGCTGCGCCACTGGAATGTCGGACCGGGGCAGAAGGTCGGCATCGTCGGCATTGGCGGGCTGGGCCATATGGGCATCAAACTCGCCCATGCGCTGGGCGCGCATGTCGTCGCCTTCACCACATCCGATTCCAAGCGGCAGGATGCGCTGGACCTGGGTGCGGACGAAGTGGTCGTGTCGCGCAACGCGGAAGAAATGGCCGCCCATGCGAACAGCTTCGACTTCATCCTGAACACGGTCGCGGCCAGCCATGACCTGGACGCCTTCACCGCACTGCTGAAGCGGGATGGCACCCTGACTCTGGTGGGCGTGCCCGAACATGCGCACCCCTCGCCCAATGTCGCCGCGCTCATCTTCAAGCGCCGCAACATCGCGGGATCGCTGATCGGCGGCATCGCCGAAACGCAGGAAATGCTCGATTTCTGCGCCGAAAAGGGCATCACCGCCGAAATCGAGATGATCCCGATCCAGGAGATCGAAACCGCCTATGCGCGGATGCAGAAGAGCGACGTGAAATATCGCTTCGTGATCGACAGCGCCACGCTGGCGGCGTGACGCGAAAGGGCGGGCGGCTCGACAGGGCCGCCCGTCTTCGGTTCATCCGTTGCGGTGCGGGCCGAAGAAGATGACCGCCGCGCCGACCAGGCACAGGGCCACCCCGGTCACGTCCCAGCGGTCGGGCCGCACGCCCTCCACCAACCAGAGCCACATCAGCGCCGACAGGATGTAGATGCCGCCATAGGCCGCATAGGCGCGCCCCGCCTGCGACGTGTCGACCAGCGTCAGCAGCCAGGCGAACAGGATCAGCGACGCGCAGCCGGGAACGAGCCAGAGCGCGGACTTCCCCGAGCACAGCCAGGCCCAGAAGGCGAAGCATCCGGCGATTTCCGCAAGGGCGGCGGCGACATAGACAAGGACGGACACCATGGCCGGGCTGTATCAAGCCGGCATGGGCCTGTCTGCCCCGAAGCCACCTGCCCCGAAGCCGGATCAGTCCGCGACGATCCGCAACAGCTTGCGCTCCACCGGCGCGAGCACATTCTGCAAGTCCTGCCCGCGTTTCAGGATATGCCCGCCCTCGCCCACCAGCGACCATATGCCCTGGCGATGGCGCAGCGCGGGGCGCTTTTCGATGCGATATTCGGGACGTTCGGCGGAACGGCGGAAGGCGCTGAAGATCGCGGCCTCCCGCCCCAGATCCATGGCATAATCACGCCAGTGACCGGCCGACACCATCCGCCCATATAGGTCCATGATCCGCTGCAACTCCAGCCGGTCGAAGCCCACCTGTCCGGGCGCGGCCGCGGGGAACGGCGTCACATTGGTCATCAGGCCCGGCCACGCTCCTTGAACAGGGCGCCGGGTTCGGGCATTTCCGGCTTCTGCCGCTCGGCCATCAGTTCGGCCAGCCGCTTCTGCAACTGCTCCACCTCGCACTGGAGCATTTCCAGCTTCTGCTTCTCAGGGTCGAAACAGTCGGAGCAGGGCGTGCCATAGGGCATGAAGTCGCGCTGATAGGCGGTGACGTCGACCAGCATCTGCCGCGCCGGGATGCCCACCATGGTCGCGCCTTCGGGCACGTCCTTGGTCACGACGGCATTGGCGCCGACCCGCGCCCGCGCGCCGACCTGGATCGGCCCCAGCACCTGCGCGCCAGACCCGACGATCACCCCGTCGTTCAGCGTCGGGTGCCGCTTGCCGGCGATGCCGTTGGCCGGATCGGTGCCGCCCAGCGTCACATTCTGATAAAGGGTCACGTCATCGCCGATCTCCGCGGTCTCGCCGATCACGGTGAAGCCATGGTCGATGAAGAAACGCTTGCCGATCTTCGCGCCCGGATGAATGTCGTTGCCGGTCAGGAAGCGCGACAGATGGTTCACCGCCCGCGCGAGAAAGAACAGGCGCGCGCCATAGAGACGGTGCGCCACGCGATGGAAGGCCAGGGACCAGACGCCGGGATAAAGCAGGATTTCCGCGCGGGATCGGGGCGCGGGATCACGCGCCTTTACCGAATCCAGATAGGTCCATAAATTGCGCAGCATACCCGCGTCCCTGAAATTCTTCCCTGACTGCATCCTACATAAGGGCATGGCCGGATTTTTTCCAGAGCGGCGCGAATATCCGCTTTCCCGCCGAAAAGGGAATCTTGCTTTGCAATCCGAGATATGCCTATCACTGAGGTAGACAATCAAACCAAAGGACAACGGATGATTGACGCCTTCATCGCCCATTTCGGCGACATTCTGCCCTTCATCCTGATCGGCTTCGGCGCCCAGATGATCGATGGCGCGCTCGGAATGGCCTATGGCGTCATTTCCAGCACCTTGCTGCTCGCACTGGGGGTGCCGCCCAGCCGCGCGTCGGCCAGCGTCCATGCGGCTGAAACCTTCACCACCGGCGTATCGGCCATCAGCCATATTCTCCATCGCAATGTCGACTGGACCTTGTTCGCCCGGCTCATCATTCCAGGGGTGATCGGCGGCGTGGCCGGCGCCTATCTTCTGTCAAACATCGACGGCGCAGTGGTGAAGCCCTTCGTCCAGGCCTATCTCGCCGCGATCGGCGTCTACCTGATCTGGCGCGGCTTCCACCTGCCGCCCAAGGCGCGCGATCCCAAATGGGTGACGCCGCTGGGGCTGGCCGGCGGCTTCATGGACGCCAGCGGCGGCGGCGGCTGGGGGCCGATCGTCACGTCCAACCTGCTGTTGCAGGGCGCCAGCCCGCGGCACACGATCGGCACGGTCAACACGGTCGAGTTCATCCTCACCCTGTCGATCAGCCTGACCTTCCTCTTCCACCTCGGCTGGGAAACCTTCACCACCTACACGGTCGGCCTGCTGATCGGCGGCGTGGTGGCCGCGCCGTTCGGCGCCATGCTCGCCCGCCATGTCGCCCCGCGCTTCCTGTTCACCGCGGTCGGCGTCATCCTGACGCTGACATCGATGTTCGGCGTGGCCAAATGGCTTGGATATATTGGATAAACCTCTTATATTCGACTTTCTGATCGAGGAAGCCGATAAATGTCCAGTTACCTGCCCACGTTGAAACAGCTGCAATATCTGGTTGCGCTCAAGGAGCAGGGCCATTTCGGCAAGGCCGCCGACAGTTGTTTCGTCACTCAGTCGACGCTGTCGGCCGGCATTCGCGAGCTGGAATCGCTGATCGGCGTCACTTTGGTCGAGCGCACCCGCCGGGTGGTGCGCTTCACCGCGCTGGGCGACCGGATCGTGGAGAAGGCGCATCGCGTGCTGCGCGAGGCGGAGGAACTGGCCGCCATCGCCGAAGCGTCGGGCAAGCCGCTGACCGGCGAACTGCGCATGAGCGTGATCCCGACCATCGCCCCCTTCCTGCTGCCCCGGCTGCTGCCCCGGCTGCGCGCCGAGCGACCCGAACTGAAACTCTATCTGCGCGAGGAGACGAGCCAGGCGGCGATCGAATCGCTGCGCCACGGCAATGTCGATTGCGTGCTGCTGGCCCTGCCCTTCGCCATGGGTGAACTGGACAGCGAGATATTGTTCCAGGACCGGCTCTATGTCGCCTTTCCGCAGGACGACCCGACCAACCCGCCCGAATGGATCAAGCCCGGCATGATCGACGAGAGCAAGCTGTTGCTGCTGGAGGACGGCCATTGCCTGAAGGATCATGCGCTGGCCGCCTGCAACCGGCCGGACCTGCGCGCCAGCGCGACGATGATGGGGACGTCGCTGCACACGCTGATCCAGATGGTGGACAATGGGCTGGGCGTGACGATGATCCCGGAAATGGCGATCGCAGGCGGCATATTGGAGCATACGAAGATCACCGCGCGACCGCTGGAGTCGGAACGCTCCGCACGCGACATCGCGCTGGTGTGGCGGCGCAACAGCCCGCGCGAGAAGGAGTTTCACATGCTGGCGGAGATTTTGCGCGACGCGGCGGCGATCAGTTGCCGGCTGCCCGAGGCGGCTTGAAGGAGCTTCTCCGCGCCTCCGCGAATGAAACGACACCCGAGCGGACCGCCTTCGTCGGATTTCGCAGGCAGCTCTAATCGCCCTCTGGCGGCGGGCTGAACACCGACCAGCCCGTCCGTCGCGCCAGTTCCTCCAGCGCCAATGTGCCCAACTGGCTGTTGCCGCTGGCGTTGAGGCCCGGCGACCAGACCGCGATGGACGCGCGGCCCGGCACGATCGCCAATATGCCGCCGCCGACCCCGGACTTGCCCGGTATGCCGACGCGGAAGGCGAAATCGCCCGAGGCGTCATAATGGCCGCAGGTGAGCATCAGCGCGTTGATGCGGCGGGCGCGGCGCGGCGACACCACCCTGCCCCCGCCCGGATGCCGGCCGTCCAGCATCAGATAGCGGCCCGCGAGCGCCAGTTGCCGGCAGCTCATCTCGATCGCGCATTGATGGAAATAGGTGCCCAGCACCAGGTCGACCGGATGACGGACATTCTCGAAGGCGCGCATATAGTTGGCGAGGGCCATGTTGCGAAAGCCGGTGGCGGTTTCGGATGCCGCGACCGCCTCGTTGATCGCGATGCCGTCATCCCCGGCCAGATAGCGGACGAAGCGCAGCATCTCGCCGATCGCCACGCGCGGCTGATGCCCGCCCAGATTGACGTCGGCAACGACGATGGCCCCCGCATTGATGAAGGGATTGCGCGGAATGCCATGTTCCTGTTCGAGCTGGACGATCGAGTTGAAGGCATTGCCCGAAGGCTCCCGCCCGACCCGGTCCCAAAGCTGGTCGCCGACCTTGCCCAGCGCGAGGGTGAGCGCGAAGACCTTCGATATCGACTGGATCGAAAAGCCCGCATCGGCATCCCCACCTGTCAGGACTCGGCTGTCCGCCATGGCGACGGCAATGCCGAACTGGCGCGGATCGACCTTCGCCAGTTCAGGAATATAGCTGGCGACGGTGCCGCGCTCCTCCGCCGCGCGCATGGCGGTAACGATATCGGCGACGATCACATCCAAATCCGGTGTCATGCCAAATCCGGTGTCATAATCGTGCCCGCATAGCTCCGCTTTCAGCGATCAGCATAGGCGATACCGGCAATTGGAACAGCCGAAAAATCAGAGCAGCCGCGCGTCCTGCCCCTTGCCCTGTTCATGGGCCAGCAGCCAGCGCTTGGTTTCCAGACCGCCGGCAAAGCCAGTCAGCGCGCCATTGCTGCCCACTACCCGGTGGCATGGCGCCACGATCGACAGTGGATTGCGGCCATTAGCGGCACCCACGGCCCGGACGGCCGTGGGTCGGCCGATGGCGCGGGCAATGTCCGCATAGCTGCGCGTCTCGCCGAAGGGGATGTCGCGCAAGGCGGTCCAGACGCTGCGCTGGAAATCGGTGCCGCGCGGATCGAGCGGCAGGTCGAACGCGATCCGTTCCCCGGCGAAATAGGCGGCAAGTTGGACAACCGCCTCCACCAGCACCGGATGATCCGCCTGCTCGCGCATCGCGCCCAGCCGAACCCGGTCGGGCGCATCGTCGGGCCAGAGGACGGCGACCAGCCCCGCGTCGCTCGCCACCAGGGGCAGCGCACCGACGGGGGACTGGAAGGTCGTGCGAAACAGGCTCATGTCGCTCTCCATCATTGCCGCGCCGTGATAGCGCGAAATGAGGAGCGCTGCTTCCTTCCGCTTGCGCTCAAAGCGACGGCCCTATTTCAGGCCGCCGCCCATCGCCCGGTAGAGTTCCACCAGATTGCTCGCCCGCGTCAGCCGCGTCGCGAGCAGGCTCTGCTCCGCCGCATAGAGCGAACGCTGCGAATCCAGCGTCGTCAGGAAGGTGTCGACACCCGAGCGGAAGCGCGCTTCCGACAGGGTATAGGCGACCCGCGCGGAATCGCGCTGCGACGTCTGCGCCTCCAGTTGCGCGCCCATCGTGCCCCGCCGCGCCAGCGCATCGGCGACTTCCCGGAAGCCGGTCTGGACGCTCTTCTCATAGGTGGCGAGCATCGCGTCATAGGTCGCCTTCGCATAGCGAAGATTGCCCTTGTTCCTGCCGAAATCGAAGATCGGCAGTGTTGCGCTGGGCGCGACCGACCAGGTGTCGCTGCCGGAGGCGAACAGGCCGGACAGGCCCAGGCTCACGGTCCCCAATGCCGCCGTCAGCGAAATTTGCGGGAAGAAGGCCGCGCGCGCCGCGCCGATATTGGCATTGGCGCTACGCAACTGATGCTCTGCCGATGCGATGTCCGGCCGGCGCAGCAGCACATCGGACGAAATGCCGGTAGGCAGATTGTCGATCGTCGCGCTTTGTTCGGGGAAGGCTTCCGGCAGATCGGCCGCTGAAACGGTGGTCCCGGCCAGCAGGTTCAGCGCATTCTGGTCCTGCGCCACCAGAGTCGTCGCTTCGGCAATGTCCGATCGGGCGCTGTCATAGCTGGTCTGCGCCTGCCGCACTTCCAGTTCGGATGCGATGCCCTTGTCGAAGCGCGCCTTGGTCAGTTCCAGCGTCTGGCCGAATGCCTTTTCCAGGTCGCGGGCGATGCGCAACCGCTCCTGGTCCGCGGCCATGGTGAGCCAGGCGTTCGCCGTCTCCGCGATCAGGCTCGTTTGCGCGGCGTTGCGGTTTTCGACCTGAGCGAAATATTGCTCCTGCGCAGCCCTGGTCAGGTTGCGCACCCGGCCGAACAGGTCGATTTCCCAGGAGGAAATGCCGATCTGCGCCTGATAGACGTCGGTGTTCAGCCGCTGATTCTGTCCGAACTGGACGAGCGGCTGTTCGGAATAGGTCGCCGTCCCGGTCGCCCCCACCGTCGGGAGGAGATCGGCCCGCTGCACCCGATATTGCGCCCGCGCCTGCGCCACGTTCGCGACCGCCAGACGAAGGTCGCGATTATTGGCGAGCGCGGTTTCGATCACCCGCGCCATCCGGGCGTCGGTGAAGAAATCGCGCCAGCCGGTTTCCGCCGGCACGATCGCGACCTGCCCGCCGTCGGCGGCATAGGCCGGCCCCTGCGGGCTGGCGGCGGGCACCGGCAATTCCGGCCGGGCATATTTGGGCGCCATGTCGCAGGCGGCCAGCGCCAGCGAAAGAGTGACGGCGCCCAGCGCTTTCATGTTGCGCATGGTCTTCAAGCCTCCTGCGGCGCGTCGGGTGTTGCCGTATCGCCAGCCGCTTCCTGGTTCTTATGTTCGCGGAACAGCCGCTTCACGACGGTGAAGAAGACGGGGACGAAGAAGATCGCCAGCACCGTCGCCGACAACATGCCGCCGACCACGGCCCAGCCGATCGCATTCTGACCGCCCGCGCCCGCGCCCTTCGACAGCGCCAGCGGCAGCACGCCGAAGATGAAGGCGAAGCTGGTCATCAGGATCGGCCGCAGACGCAGCTTGCCCGCTTCCAGCGCCGCCTGAGCCGGCGGCAAGCCCTCGCGCATCTTCTCTTCGGCGAACTCGACGATCAGGATCGCGTTCTTCGCCGACACGCCGATGGTCGTGATCAGGCCGACCTGAAGATAGATGTCGTTGTCCAGCCCCGCCAGCCTGGCCGCGATCACTGCACCCAGCACGCCCAGCGGCACCACCAGCATGACCGCGATCGGCACCGACCAGCTTTCATAAAGGGCGGCAAGGCACAGGAAGACGATCAGCATCGACAGCGCATAGACATAGGGTGCCTGGCCGCCGGACGTCTGCTCCTCATAGGAGATGCCGTTCCAGCTGAAACCGATGCCCGCCGGCAGCTTGGCCGCGAACTCCTCCATCGCCTTCATCGCCGTGCCGCTGGACACGCCGGGCGCGGGCGCGCCCTGGATGTTCATAGACGGCACGCCGTTGAACCGCTCCAGACGCGCCGGCCCCTGCACCCATTCGGTGGTGGAGAAGGCCGACAGGGGCGCCATGACGCCGCTGCTGCCGCGCACATGGAAGGCGTTGATGGCGTCGGGCGACGTGCGGAACGGCGCTTCCGCCTGCACATAGACCCGCTTCACACGATCGCGATCGATGAAGTCGTTGACGTAGGAACCGCCCAGATTGGTGCTGATCGTGTCGTTGACGTCAGCCTGAGCGATGCCCAGCGCGCCCGCCGCCGCCTGATCCACGTTCAGCTTGAGCTGCGCGGTGTCTTCCAGGCCATTGGGACGGACCTGCGCCAGGCGCTTGTCGCCCATCGCCATGCCGAGCAGCTGGTTGCGCGCGGCGAGCAGTTTTTCATGGCCCAGATTGGCCTGGTCGAGAAGCTGGAAGTCGAAACCGGACGCATTGCCCAGTTCCTGCACCGCCGGCGGCACGAAGGCGAAGGCCATGCCCGACGAGATCTTCTGGAAGGCCATGTTCGCGCGCAACGCGATGGCGGGAACGCGGTCATCCGCCGCCTTGCGGTCTTCCCAATCCTTCATGCGGGCGAAGAGAATGCCCACATTCTGGCCCTGCCCCACGAAGCCGAAGCCCGCGATGGTGAAGACCGCCGATATATTCTTCTTTTCATCGACCAGATAATGGTCGCGCATACGGGTCAGCGCGCGCTCCGTCTCCTCCAGCGTCGTGCCGGCCGGCAGCGACACCTGGTTGATGATGATGCCCTGATCCTCGTCCGGCAGGAAGCCGCTGGGCAGGCGCAGGAAGATGAAGGCCATGCCGACCACGATCAGGCCGTAGACCAGCATCGTGCGGCCCCAGCGATGCTCCACCTTCTCGACGCCGCGACCATAGCGGACCACGCCCTTGTCGAAAGTGCGGTTGAACCAGTCGAAGAAGCGACCGAAGATCGAGCCGATCGGCCCGTTCCAGCTATGCCCGTGCGACGCCGGCTTCAGGATGGTGGCGCACAATGCCGGGGTCAGGATCAACGCCACCAGCACCGACAGCACCATCGACGAAACGATAGTGATCGAGAACTGGCGGAAGATGACGCCCGTCGATCCGCCGAAGAAGGCCATGGGCAGGAACACCGCGGACAGGACCAGGCCGATACCGATCAGCGCGCCGCTGATTTCGTCCATCGACTTCCTGGCCGCTTCCTTGGGGCTGAGGCCCTCGTCCTGGATCAGGCGCTCGACATTTTCCACGACGACGATCGCGTCGTCGACCAGCAGGCCGATCGCCAGCACCATGCCGAACAAAGTCAGCGTGTTGATGGTGAAGCCCGCCACGCTCAGGATCGCCAGCGATCCCAGCAGCACCACCGGCACCGCGATCGTCGGGATCAGTGTGGCGCGCCAGTTCTGAAGGAACACGAACATGACGACGAAGACGAGCAGAATCGCTTCGAACAGCGTGTGAATGACCTGCTCGACCGACAGCCTGACGAAGGTCGAGTTGTCGACGGGGAAATCATATTTCACCCAGCTCGGGAAATTCTTCGACAGCTGGTCGACGCGGCTCTTTACCGCCTCCACCGTATCCAGCGCGTTCGCGCCGGGCGCCAGCTTGACGCCGAAGCCCGATGCGGGATGACCGTTGAACTTCACGCCGAAGCCGTAGGTTTCGGCGCCGAGTTCGACCTTCGCCACATCCGACATCAGCACGACCGAACCGTCGCTGTTGCTGCGCAGTCGGATGTTGCGGAATTCCTCCGGCGTGCGCAGGCGCGACTGGGCGGTGACGGTAGCGTTGAGCGCCTGTCCCTTGGGCGAGGGCGAACCACCGATCTGACCCGCGGAAACCTGCGCATTCTGCGTCGCGATCGCCGATTTGACATCGCCCGTCGTGATGCCCAGATTGGCCATCTTGTAGGGATCGAGCCAGATGCGCATCGCATAGGACGAACCGAACAACTGGGTGTCGCCCACGCCGGTCACGCGGCTGATCGGGTCCTGCAAGCTGGAAGCGATGAAGTCGCTCGCATCTTCCTGATCATGGATGCCGTCATCGGCATAGACGGCCATGATCAGCAGGAAGCTGGAGGTGGACTTGCTGACGCGCAGGCCCTGCTGCTGCACTTCCTGCGGCAGCAGCGGCGTCGCCTGCGACAGTTTGTTCTGCACCTGGACCTGCGCGATGTCGGGGTCCGTCCCCTGCTCGAAGGTCAGGGTGATGTTGAGGTTGCCCGACCCGTCGCTGGTCGACGAGAAATAGCGCAGATTGTCGATGCCCTTGAGCTGCTGCTCGATGATCTGAGTTGTCGTGCTTTCCAGCGTCTGGGCGTTGGCGCCCGGATAGGTTGCCTGGATCGTCACCGCGGGCGGCGCGATTTCCGGGAACTGCGCGACCGGCAGAACCCGAATCGCGAGCAGGCCCGCAAGCATGATGACGATGGCGATGACCCATGCGAAGATGGGCCGGTCGATGAAATAGCGGGCCATGACTTACTTCGCCCCACCCTGTGCATCATTGGGGGCAGCCGTCACCTGTTGCGGCGCGCCGGGCTTCACGACCGTGCCGGGGCGCAGATTGACCAGCCCCTCGACGATCAGCCTGTCGCCGGGCTTCAGGCCGCTAGTGACGATCCACTTGTCGCCGATGGCGCGATCGACCTCGACCTGGCGCAATTCGGCCTTGTTGTCCTTGCCGACGACCATCGCCGTCGCACGACCGCGCGCATCGCGGCTGATGCCCTGTTGCGGCGCCAATATGGCCTGGGCCACCTGCCCCTCGACCAGTTTCGCCCGCACATACATGCCTGGCAGCAGCAAGCCGTCGGGATTGGCGAAGGTCGCGCGCAACGTCACCGCGCCCGACGCCTGATCGACCGTCACTTCGGAAAATTGCAGACGCCCCTCGATCGGATAGGTGGTGCCATTGGGCAGCAGCAACTGGATGCGCGCGCCATCCGCCTCGCTTACGCCGCCCTTCTTCATCGCCTGCTTGAGGTCGATGATCTGGGCAGCCGACTGGGTGACGTCGACATAGACGGTGTCGGTGCGCTGGATGGTCGTGAGCGCGTCCGCCTGCCCCGCCTGCACCAATGCGCCGGGCGTGAAGAGTGAGCGGCTGATGCGACCGGAAATGGGCGCGCGGATACGGGTGAAATTCTGGTTCACCTGCGCCGCCTGCACCGCGCCACGCTGCGCCGCAACATTGGCGCGCGCCTGTTGGGCGGCAGCAACCGCGTCATCATATTGCTGCTTGCTGACCGCATTGATGCCGACCAGATCCTTGTAGCGCTGCGCCTGCAAATTGGTCGAGTTGATCGTCGCATTGGCGCTTGCGAGCGAACCCTGCGCCTGCGCGAGCGCGGCGCGATAGGGCGCGTCATCGATTTCGTAGAGCAACTGCCCCGCGCGCACATAGCCGCCTTCCTGAAACAGGCGACGCCGAATTACACCACTGATTTGCGGGCGAACTTCCGCCGTCTCAACGGCGGAGATGCGGCCCGGCAGCTCATTGAGCAGCGGCGCCGACTCGGTCTTCAACGTCACGACGCCGACCGCGGGCGGCGGCGGCGCGGGCGGTTGGCTCTCACCACACGCGCTCAGCGCCAGGGCCGATGCGCATACCAGAAATCCGCCGAAAATCCCCTTTTGCATCGCTGAATTCCGTTCCCATAAGGATCATATATGCGGAATGAACGTTCATTCCGCTTGCTGCGCACCTAAGATCATGGCACAGAATATTCAAGAGGCGAAAAACGCCAAGGGGTAGAAAATGGTTGCAGTGCAACATCAAAAGGACGGTAGAAGCCGCATATTGACCGCCGCGCGCGACCTGTTCGCCACCAGGGGGTTCCATCAGACCTCGATGGCGCAACTGGCCGCCGCCGCGCAGGTTTCGGTCGGCCAGATTTACCGCCTTTTCAAGGGCAAGGAAGACATTATCGAAGCGATGATCCAGTCGGATTCCGACGCATGGAAGGCCGACACCGATATATTGCGCGCGCGGCTGGAAGCCGGTGAACTGAGCCTGGAGCAGGCATTCGAACAGCTTTTGCTGCACGGCACCGAAAAGGAACGGGATGAAGCCCTGTCCTTCGACATATTGGCCGAATCTTTCCGCAATGAGGCGGTGGCCGAGACGATCGGCGCTCTATGTGACGCATTTCGCACCATTTTGCGGGATTTCGCCTGTATAGCCAATCCAGAACTTTCCGGGGAGGCGCTGGATGCGGCGGAGGAACTGATCCTGGCCTGCATGTTCGGCTATGGGCATCGCAGCGTGTCCCGCCCGACGCTGAGCGCGGAATGCGCTGCCCGTCGGGGCGCCCAGATGATCGTCGCTGGTCTGAAGGCCGTGCATTGACGGCGTTCAGGCCAGCCGTCGATAGACGTCCACCGTCTCATGGGCGCAGCGATCCCAGCTATAGGCGCCCGCCACGCCCAATCCCTTTTCCACCGCCGCCTGCCGCCACGGCGTATCCGCAAGCGCCTGCTCCAGCCGGTGGGAGAAATCGCTAACATCTTCGGGCCGCACCAGCATCGCGGCGCCCCCGGTCACTTCGGGCAGGCAGGACGCATCGGCGACCACCACCGGCACCCCGCTGGCCATCGCCTCCACAGGCGGCAAGCCGAAGCCTTCATAGACGGACGGGTAAACGAACAGCGCCGCCCCCGCATAGAGCAGCGGCAGATCCTCCTCCGGCACGAAACCGAGATAGCGGACCCAGCCCTGCCGCGCGCCCTTGTCCATCAGGTCGCGCACCGTGTCGCTGAGCCATCCGGTCCCACCCGTCACCATCAAAGGCCAGCGATGGCGCACCGCCGGCGGCAGATTTTCCCAGGCGTGGAGCAATTCGGCGATCCGCTTGCGCGGCTCGACGGTCGAAACGCAGAGCGCGTAGCCCTGCGGCACGAGGTCATAGCGCGCAAGCGCCGGCGCAACGGCTTCGGCCGAACGGGGATGGAAGGCCGGGCTTGCCGCCAGCGGCACGGCCGTGATCCTGTCCCGATCGAACCCCAGAAAATCGGCTACTTCCGCGCGCGTCGTCTCGCTGTCGGTGATGATATAACCAGCCCGGTCGACCGAAAGACGGAAATAGCGCTCGAACCGGCGCAGCCGTTCGGCGGGATGGGTTTCGGGATAGCGGAAGATCGACAGATCATGGACGGTAATGACGCCCCCGGCCGCCGCGGGCGGCAGGAAATAATTGGGGCCATGGAACAGACGCCCCCGCATGACCGCAGCATCGCGCAGCCGGAGCGCCCAGCGGTTCCGCTTGCGCAGCCAGCGCAATTGCTTGTTGCCCCAGAGCGGAACGCCGGCGGGGTCCAGCAACTGAGCCGGCTGCGCGATCCATTCGCCGTTCCGATAGAAGCGCAGGCTGCCCACGCCGCTGACGAACGGCAAGCGCTGCGCCAGTTCCCAGCTATAGCGGCCGATACCCGACAGATGAGGTTCAAGCGCCTCGACCGACAATATGACCCGCAGGCTCATCGCACCCCGTCCGTCATTCGCCCCATGCCTCCACCCTTGCCCCCCGGGCGGGTAGCGTCACCCGCGCCGCCGGAGCAAGTGAAAAGAAGCTGGTTTCAATTGTCTATTTCGCTGTCGCGCCTTCCGGCAGGACGATCGCCGACCAGCTTTTGCCCGGCACCAGATATTTGGCGGCCAGCGCCTGCAAATCGGCCGGCGTCACGGTCAGCATGTCCTTCGACATAGTCTGCATCGCCTGGACATAGCGCGGGTCGTGGGTCGCGCCTTCCATCTGGTTCATCCAGAAGGCGTTGCCCGTGCTCGCCCGCATCAGCAATTGCTGCATCGGCGCGACCGCCCGCTGCAATTCGTCGGCTGTGACCGGGGTTTTCACAAGGTCCGCCGCCGTGGTCTTCACCACATCGTAGAAATAGGCGATCCGGTCGGGCCGCACCTGGCTGGTGACAAGGATATAGCCGCCGCTTTCATAGGAAAAGGGCCAGTTATTCTGGACGCTGGGCGAATAGGCCGCCCCCTCGGTGGAGCGCAGCTTGTCGAACAGCCGGTCGTTGAAAATCTGGGTCAGGATTTCGAGCTGTCGCCCTTCCTTCTGCAAGGCGAAGCCACCGGCCGTCGGCCAGGCCATGACCGCCGCCGCCTGATCCTTGTCGCCCTTGTGCCGCAGGACGACGGGCGCCTCGACATGGGCGGGGAAGCGCATGACCTTGTTGGCTGCGGGGACGGACGTGTCCCCCCGCGCAGGCATCGCGCCAAAGGTCGCCGCGACCGCCTGGATCGCGTCCTCCGCCTGGACATGGCCGAAAATCTGGATCTCGATCGGCCCCGACGCCAGCACCGGTTCCCAGGTCGAGCGGAAGGCCTGCGGGGTCAGCGCTTCGATTTCCGTGCGGGACGGCGTGCGGAAACGCACATCCTTGTCGTGCAGCAGCCAGTTGAGATCGCGCCCCAGCACCGCGTCGGGCGAGCGCGACATGGCGTCATAGGCAACGATCGCGCCGGTCTTCACCCGCGCGATCGGCGCAGGGTCCCAGCCGGGCGCCGCGAGCTTGGCCGCGAACAGCCGCAACTGGTCCTTATAGTCGGCCGGGCGTGTGATGGCCTGCAATTCGAAGGCGTCGTCATCGACGTCGAAATCCATGCCCATGCGCCGGCCGATGGTCAGTTCGTCCAGTTCGCGCTGGCCCAGCTTGCCGATGCCGCTCGCCACCAGCGCATAATCGCCGGCCCAACTCGCAACCGGCTTGTTCGGCGGGAACGCCTGCTGGCCATGGCCGAAGCGCACATTGATCCGCACTTTTTCCGGCTCGGCATCATTGGCGAACAGGGTCAGCTTGACGCCGTTGGAGAAGCTGATCGTCTCCATGCCGGGCAGACCGACCGGCGCCCGCGACACGACCGTCGCAGGCGCCCCGAATTTGGGCAGGTCGTTCATCGTCACCGGCTTGTCGGCCAGTCGGGCGTTGGTCGCGGCCTTGACCGGCGCGGCGACGGCCGCCGCCAGCTTCGCATCGACGCCCGGCTCGATCTTCCCGGTCACGAGCAGCGCGCGGAACACCCCGGCTGAAAAAAGCCGCTGCGTCGATTCCAGTATCTTGGCCGGCGTCATCGCCGGCTTGCCCGCGCGGAAGATGTCGACCGCCGCCTGCGGGCTGACCGTCGTCTCGCGGATATCGACGGCGCTCACAAGGTCGCTCGCCTGCTTGGCTCCCGCCTCCGTCGGCGCATTTTCGACCTGAATGGCAAGCGCCATGTCCATCTGCGCATATTCGCGATCAATCTCCGCCTGGCTGGGCGGCGTGGCCTTGGCATCCTCCACGATCGCGCGCACGTCGCTCAGCGCCTTTTCCCAATTGTTGCCGCTCGGGATGATCGACAGGAAAGTGCCGTCGGCCGACCGGCTGACATCCTGCTGCTCGACATTGGCCTGTAGGAAGCTGCCGCCTGCGCGCGCCGCCTGCTCGAAGCGGCGGCCGATGATCTGCAGCGCCAGCATGTCGGTCAGCTTGTCCTGATTATAGACGATCGTGTCGGCGTGCGGCTTCCACGGCCGCAGCCACGCCATCGTCAGCCCGACCGGCACACCGGGTTCCACCAACACGGTCGTCGCCGGCAGCTTCGCATCGGGCGTGCCGAAGTCGGGGATCGGTGCCCCCTTGCCCGTATCGGCCCAGTTCGCGAAATTATCCTTGATCAACTGCTCGGCAAGCGCCGGATCGATATCGCCGGCAATGGCGATCACGGTATTTTCCGGGCGATACCAGCGCTGGTGAAAGGCCTCCAGCTTCGCCGCCGTCGCGGCGTTCAGCGTCGCCACCGTGCCGATCGGGGCGTGTTCCGCCAGCGGCTGCCCGGCGAAGAAATGCTTGCGGCTGGCGTCGGAAATGCGGCTCTGCGGCCCGTCGCTCTCGCGCTTTTCGGCCAGCACCACGGCGCGTTCGGCATTGACCGCATTATCGACGATATTGGGATCGGCCATCATCCCGGCCAGGATCTTCATGCTTTCGCCCAGCGTCGCCTGCGTCGCCTGCGGCAGGTCCAGCGCATAGGTGGTGCCGGTCGGCGTCGTCTGGGCATTGCTGTCGCTGCCGAAGGTCACGCCCAGACGCTGCCAGATGCGCTTCGATTCGCCGTCCGGCACATGGCGCGAGCCGCGCATGGAGAGATGCTCCATATAATGGGCATAGCCCTGCTCATCCTCGCGCTCCATGAGCGATCCGGCGTCGATCCGAAGGCGGACGGACACCTGCCCCGGCGGCACGCCGTTGCGCCGGATGGCGTAGCGCAGCCCGTTGGGCAGTGTGCCGAAACGCCAGGCCGTGTCGATCGGCACATCGCTGTTTTCGTAGAGCCAGGGCCGCACCTGCGCCTGGGTCGCGCCTGCGGCCGCAGCGGGCGCCGCCGCCGGATCGGTCTTCGCCGCCAGCGGCAGCGGGGAACCCGACAGAAGCAGGGCGAGAAGGGTGAGCGAAGCGGCCGAACGGCGGAAGGAAAAACGCATAGGCACGGGAACCTAGCGTCCTTTTCCTGAATAGCCACTGACAATGACGGTCATCGAGCGCGACAACCCACGCCCATTTGTTTGACGATTATGGCATTCGCAAAGCCAGGGCCGCAAGCATTCGAGAAGGATCAGGGGCGCCCCGGAAAATCCTCCCCTTACAGGGGAGGATTTGCTTGAGGTTCGCTGCTCTTATGGATGTTTGGGGATAGGCTCCGCGAATGCCATAATCGCCAAAAGAATAGGTGCAGTCGGAAAGGCTTTCCGACTGCACCCAAATCAATCAGCGCGGCGCGCCGGTGCGCTGGACCGCGCCCTTGTGCGCGCCCACGCCGCCACGACGCCGGCGACGACCCGGTTTCTGCGCCGCGCCGTCCCCTTCGCCGCGATGCGCCTTGTCGGGCGCGCCGCGCTGGGCCTTCTGCTGGTCCTGATAGCGGCGCTGCCCCTCCGCGCGCTTCGCCTGCTGCTGCGGGGTCTGGCTCGGTCCCTTGCGTTGCGGCGCAGGCTTGGGAAGGTTGCGCACGGCCTCCAGGAAATTCTCCGGCAGCGGCTCGATCTCCAGCTTCACGCGGGTCGCCTTCTCGATGGCCTTCAGATAGGGCCGCTCGTCATCCGCCACGAAGCTGATCGCGACCCCCTCCGCCCCGGCGCGCGCGGTGCGGCCGATGCGGTGGACATATTGTTCCGGCACGTTCGGAATCTCGAAATTGATGACGTGGCTGACGCCCGACACGTCGATGCCGCGCGCGGCGATATCGGTCGCGACCAGCAGCTTGACCTTGCCCTGGCGAAACGCCTGGAGCGCGGTGGTGCGCTGCCCCTGGCTCTTGTTGCCGTGGATGGCGAAGGCGTCGATCCCGGCCCCTTCCAGAAAACGCACGACGCGATCGGCCCCATGCTTGGTCCGGGTGAAGATCAGCGCGCGGTCGATCTCCTCGGTCTTCAGCACGATATGGAGCAGCGCCTGCTTTTCCGCCTGGTTGACGAAGGTCGCCTGCTGGCGCACGCGTTCGGCCGTGGTCGACTGCGGCGCGACGCTGACCTTGACCGGATCGTTCAGGAACTGGCCTGCCAGCGCCTCGATCTCCTTGGGCATGGTGGCCGAGAAGAAAAGATTCTGGCGCTGCTGCGGCAACAGCTTGGCGACGCGGCGCAGCGGGTGAATGAAGCCCATGTCCATCATCTGGTCCGCCTCGTCGAGGACGAAGATTTCCGTGTCGCGAATGGTGAAGGCGCGCTGGTCGATCAGGTCGAGCAGACGGCCGGGCGTGGCGACGACGATATCGACGCCATGCGACAGCGCGCGGATCTGCTTGTTGATCGGCACGCCGCCGAACACGGTTTCAACCGACAGCTTCAGGAAGCGGCCATAGTCGCGGAAGCTCTGCGCGATCTGCGCCGCGAGTTCGCGGGTCGGCGAGAGCACCAGCATCCGGCAGCCCTTGACCGGCGTCTGCTTGGGGTTGCGGGCGAAATAATCGAGGCTGGGCAGCGCGAAGGCCGCGGTCTTGCCGGTGCCGGTCTGGGCGATGCCGCACAGGTCGCGCCCTTCCAGCAGAACGGGAATCGCCTTTTGCTGGATCGGCGTGGGGTTGGCATATTTCTTGGCGGCGAGCGCCTTCAGGATCGGCTCGGACAAGCCAAGATCGGTAAATTCCATGGATAACTCACAAGTCGGCCGGGCGCCGACTTGGACTGCGGACGCAGCAAGGGCGCAAGGCGGGTTACGAAACGACCCGCGTGAAAAGGGAAGCCTCAAGCTTGGCGCAGACTGTCATTGGCCGGTCCGCCAATCCTTCGGGGATAAGGGACGATCACGCTGCCAATCGCTGGGGACCACGGGGGTCGTCTGCTGCGCTGCGGCGCATATGGAGGAAGCGCAGGCAAAAAGCAAGCGGCCCCGGCATGTCCGTCAGGGCCGCCTCAACAGTGACTCGCGGACGAATCAAAGCACGACTTCGGCGTGCTTGCCCTTCATCTCGTCGCGCACATCGCCGCCGAACAGCATCTTGAACACGCCCTTGATCGACAGGTCGGCGCGCCAGATTTCCGCCGTGCCCAAGTCAAAACGCAGCATCAGAAGATTGGGATCGGCCCGTCCGCCCGGATACCAGGCCTCGACCTCCTTCGACCAATAGCGGTCGATCACCGCCGCGTCGCTTTCGGGCGTCAGCGTCCCTTCGATGCAGGCGAAAAGATAATGATCCTTCGCCGCGAATTGCGCCATCGCGGGACCGCCCGGCGCCAGGCGATTGTCCTTCGAAGTGTAGAACCAGAAGCAATGACTGGCCTTGGGATCGAGTTGCGCCGTCATCGGCACGCTATGCTCGGCGCTGTTGCGCAACCCGACCATCAGGAAGGGGCTGCTCGACAGATCGGTCCAGAAACGGTCGCGAATATCGGCTTCGTTCGTCATCATCCTGTCTCCTATGGGCTTTCCCCTTCAATGGCCGGCGTCCAGCGAAGTTCCAGAAGCGCTTGATCTTGGCCGCGCCAATCGCCACATGAGCGCCATGCTGATCGAAACCGAACTGACGCCCAATCCGGCGACCGTCAAATTCCTTCCCGGCCGCGAGGTCATGGGGGCGGGCACGCGCGATTTCGCCACGCCCGAGGAAGCCGAAGTCTCCCCGCTCGCCAACGCGCTGTTCGGCCTGGGCGACGTCACCGGCGTCTTTTTCGGCAGCGACTTCATATCGGTCACGATCGCGCCCGGCGCGGAATGGTCGGATGTGAAGCCCGACATCCTCGCCACGTTGCTGGAGCATTTCTCCGCCAACATGCCGCTCTTCGCGCCCGGCACAGCCGCCGACATCAGCGTGCCGGCCGACGAAGAGGGCTTTGCCGACGACCCGGAGGATGCCGAGATCGTCGAACAGATCCGCGACCTCATCGACACCCGCGTCCGCCCCGCGGTCGCCAATGACGGCGGCGACATCATCTATCGCGGCTTCGACAAGGGCACTGTCTATCTCAAGATGCAGGGCGCCTGCTCGGGCTGTCCATCCTCCACTGCGACGCTCAAGAACGGTATCGAGCAGCTGCTCAAACATTATGTGCCCGAAGTCACCGAAGTGCGCGCGGTCTGACTCATCGGGCGATTTGGCAAAACCGGCCGGATCGACTAACCGCTAGGCGAATCCGCACAGTGCGGCCGCTTGAGGGAGTCTTTTTTGCGCCTGCTGGTGATCGACACTGCGACACAGGCCCTGTCCGTGGCGCTGCTGGAAGACGGCGCGCCGATTGGCCGATTTCATGAGATTGTCGGACGCGGCCATGCCGAAGCCCTGCTGCCCGCCATCGCCGCCCTGCCGGACGGCGGTCGCGCGGACGCGATCGCGGTGGATGTCGGCCCCGGCAGCTTTACCGGCGTCCGCATCGGCATCGCCGCCGCCCGCGCGCTGGCGCTTGCCTGGAATATCCCGCTTCACGGCTATAGCGCGCCCTCGCTGATCGCGGCCTGCGCAGCGCAGACGCATGACGACGATCCGCTGATCGTGACCATCACCGGGGGCCATGGCGAACTTTTCTGGCAGAGTTTCACCAACGGCGGCCTGACCGCCACCAATGAAATCACCTCGATACCGATCGCCGCATTGGCCGAACAGATTGATGCGGACACGATATTCGGCACTGGCGCGGAAGCGCTCGTGACCGTGCGCGGCGCCGGTGCGGCGATCAGCCTTTATCCCGACGCAAGCCGCTATCCGCTGATCGCCGGCCTGCCGCCCCTGCCGCCGACGCCGATCTATGGCCGCGGCGCGGATGCCAGGACCATGGCGGAGCGCGCGGCGTCATGATTTCCGGCCTGGCCCTCGACATTTACGAAGAGGCGGATCGCAACGCCATGTCCGACGCCATGGACGTCATGGTCGCGGCGTTCGACCCGGCCTATGGCGAGGCCTGGACCCTGCCCCAGCTGGCCGGCGTGATGATGATGCCGGGCACCTGGCTGACGATCGCGCATGTGGATGCGACTCCGCTCGGCTTCGCGCTGGTCCGGTCGGTCCTGGACGAATGCGAATTATTGCTGTTGGCGGTCGCCCCGCTCTGGCGCGGACGCGGCGTTGGCGAGACGCTGTTGCGCGACAGCCTGATCACAGCGCGTCGCAAGGGGATCACATCGATGAACCTGGAAGTACGCGCGACCAACAACGCCGTTCGATTATATGAGAAAACCGGGTTCGAATATGTTCATCGGCGCCCTGGTTATTATCGTGGTAAAGATGGACAACTGTATGACGCGCTGAGTTTTCGCATCGATATGCGAATATGACATAATCAGGTCTTGCGAAATGAAACAGCAGGGTTTAGCGAAGCCATACCGCTCCTGAAATAAATTCCTCGGGCGGGTCGCAACACAATATAGCCTTTGTAGGAAACAGGAAAATGGAAACCGAATCGGCTCAGAGCGAACTGCTCATTACTTTGACGTCGGATATTGTCGCCGCGCATGTGTCCAATAACAGCGTCGCTGTTTCGGACGTTTCTTCGCTGATTCAGAATGTTCATGCCGCCCTGTCGGCGCTGAACCAGCCGGTCGTCGCTCCCGAAGTGAAGCCGGAGCCCGCCGTTTCGGTCCGCTCCTCGATCAAGCCGGATTACATCATCTGCCTTGAAGACGGCAAGAAGCTGAAGATGCTGAAGCGCCACCTGATGACCCATTATCAGATGACGCCGGAAGATTATCGCGCCAAGTGGGGCCTGCCGGCCGACTATCCGATGGTCGCCCCCAATTATGCCGAACAGCGCCGCAGCCTGGCCAAGAAGATCGGCCTTGGCACCAAGCGCCGCCGGACTCGCGGCAAATAAGCGACCACGCTGACTGACAGCCTTTGACAGAAGGGGCGCGTCGCCGACGCGCCCCTTTCCTGTTGGGGCAAAAGCCGCTAGGCTTTGTCCGACTTTTCGCAAACGCAACCAAGCGAGCCTGCATGAACCGCAAAATCGACGTTGAAGCCCTCTGCCACGAAAAGGGGCTGCGCATCACCGAACAGCGCCGCGTCATCGCCCAGGTGCTGAGCGACGCCAGCGATCACCCCGATGTCGAGGAACTGCACAGGCGCGCCGCCGCCATCGACCCCGGCATTTCCATCGCCACCGTCTATCGCACCGTGCGCCTGTTCGAGGAAGCCGGCATCCTGGAGCGCCATGATTTCGGCGACGGCCGCGCCCGTTACGAAGCCGCGCCGGAATCGCATCACGACCATCTGATCGATGTCGAAACCGGCAACGTCATTGAGTTCGTGGACCCGGAACTGGAGCAGCTTCAGAAGCAGATCGCCGAAAAGCTGGGCTTCCGCCTGGTCGACCATCGCATGGAACTGTATGGCGTCGCGCTCGACCGCAAGAACTGACCCGTCTTGGCCAGCGTCCGTCGCCTGATGCGGATCGGGGCGCTGGCCGGCAGCCTACTGCTCTGCCTCATCCCCCATCTGATCTGGCGCCTGTTTCGCCAGCCGTCTCCATGGCCGCCTCGGTTCCTCGCGCTCGCGGCCCGATCGGTGGGCGCGAAGGTGCGGATCGAGGGGCGCCCCTATCATGGCGACATGGTCCTGCTCGCCAATCATCTGAGCTGGATCGATATATTGGCGCTGGGCGGTGCGACCGGCGCGGCCTTCGTCTCGCATGACGGTGTCGCCCGCTGGCCGGTGATCGGCTGGCTCGCCGCCCAGAACAATACACTGTTCGTGTCCCGCGAGCGGCGCGGCGCGCTATCGGGCCAACTGGACGCGCTGCGCACAGCCCTGCTCGGTCATCAGCCCGTCGCGCTTTTTCCCGAAGGCACGACCAGCGACGGCAGTACTTTGCTGCCCTTCAAGCCTTCGCTGCTCGCAGTCCTGCTCCCGCCGCCGCGCGCGGTGATGATCCAGCCGGTCCATATCGACTATGGCGCGGAGGCGGCTGCCATCGCCTGGCATGGCGACGAACCCGCCGGCGCCAACGCCATGCGCGTCCTCGGCCGCAAGGGACCGCTGCCTGTGACGTTGCGCTTTCTGGAACCATTCGATCCCGCAGCTTGCGCCGATCGCAAGGCCATCGCCGCCCTGGCGCAGGATCGGATCGGCCGAAGCATCGCGGCCCATCAGCGCCCTTCCTCTCCGGCCTTGCCGCCTGTATAGACGGACCACATGAATCGTAACGACGCCCAAAAGACTCCAGCGACATTCCACGTCAAATCCTTCGGCTGCCAGATGAACGTCTATGATGGCGAGCGTATGGCCGAGATGCTGGGCACGCAGGGCATGACCGCCGCTGCGGATGGGACGGACGCCGACCTCGTCATTCTCAACACCTGCCACATCCGCGAAAAGGCGGTGGACAAGGTCTATTCCGACATTGGCCGCCTGACCCGCGAAGACGGCACCCGCCCGATGATCGCTGTCGCCGGCTGCGTCGCGCAGGCCGAAGGCGGCGAGATCCAGCGCCGCGCCCGCAATGTCGACATCGTGGTCGGGCCGCAGGCCTATCATCGCCTGCCCGACCTGATCGACAGAGCCGGTCGCGGCGAGGAGGCCGTCGACACCGACATGCCGCTCGCGTCGAAATTCGGCGCCTTGCCCGCCCGCACCAAACAAGCGCGGCCCACCGCCTTCCTGACGATCATGGAAGGCTGCGACAAATTCTGCACTTATTGCGTGGTGCCCTATACGCGCGGCGCGGAAATCAGCCGTTCGTGGAGCGCGATCCTGCACGAAGCCAGGGCGCTGGTCGACGGCGGCGTGCGCGAGATCACCCTGCTCGGCCAGAATGTCAACGCCTGGACCGGCGAGGATGACAGAGGCCGCAAGCAGGGCATGGACGGCCTTGCCCGCGAACTGGCGAAGATTTCGGACCTCAAGCGCATCCGCTACACCACCAGCCATCCCAACGACATGAGCGACGGCCTGATCGCCGCCCATGGCGAAGAACCCAAGCTGATGCCCTTCCTCCATCTGCCGGTGCAGTCGGGCAACAACCGCATCCTCAAGGCCATGAACCGCAGCCATAGCGCGGAAAGCTATCTGCGCATCATCGAGCGCGTGCGCGAGGCGCGGCCGGACATCGCCCTGTCGGGCGACTTCATCGTCGGCTTCCCCGGCGAGACGGATGAAGAGTTCGAGGATACGCTGAAAATCGTGGAGCAGGTGCGTTACGCCCAATGCTACAGCTTCAAATATAGCCCCCGCCCCGGCACGCCGGCCGCCGACATGGATCAGCAGATCCCGGCCGCGGTGATGGACGATCGGCTCGCCCGGCTCCAGGCGCTGATCAACCACCATCAGGTGGAATTCAACAGCGCCACCGTCGGCCGCACAACCGACATTCTTCTGGAGCGCAAGGGCCGCTATCCCGGCCAGCTCATCGGCAAGTCGCCCTGGCTCCAGTCGGTCGTCGTGACCGCGCCGGACCTGGCCATCGGCGACATGGTCGAAGTCGATATCATCAGCGCCGGCCCGAACAGCCTGGCCGGCGAATGCAGCAGGAGGAAGGCCGCTTGATCCAAAGCCTCGTCAATCCCGCATCCGCGGGAACCCAACTCTCCCGATACTGGCCGCGAACGGGTCGACTGAGGGGAATGACGAGCAAGGGAGGCTGCTGAATGTCCAAAAAACCCAACCAGAATCATCGCACCGAAACCGCCGAGCGCGCGCGGCTCGAAGTCACCTTCGATCGCCCTCATTTGCTGGGCGCCCTGTTCGGCCAATATGACCAGAATCTGGTCGCGATCGAAAACCGGCTCGGCGTCTACATCGCCGCGCGCGGCAACAAGCTCCAGATCGAGGGCGAGGCCGAAGCCGCCGCGCGCGCGCGCGACGTAATGACCGGCCTCTACAACCGCATCGTCGCCGGGCAGGAAATCGACGCCGGCGCGGTCGAGGCGGTGATCGCCATGTCGTCCGAACCGACGCTGGACGGCATCATCCGCCATGACGTCGCCGAACCGCCCAAGGTGATGATCCGCACGCGCAAGAAGACCATCGTGCCGCGCTCCGCGACACAGGTCACTTACATGGAAGCGCTGACGCGCAACGATATCATCTTCGCCCTCGGTCCGGCGGGCACCGGCAAGACCTATCTCGCCGTCGCGCAGGCGGTGAGCCAGCTCATCACCGGCAGCGTCGATCGCCTGATCCTTTCCCGCCCCGCCGTGGAAGCGGGCGAGCGGCTGGGCTTCCTGCCCGGTGACATGAAGGAGAAGGTCGATCCCTATCTCCGCCCGATCTACGACGCGCTCTACGACACACTGCCGGCCGAACAGGTCGAACGGCGCATCGCGAGCGGAGAGATCGAGATTGCGCCGATCGCCTTCATGCGCGGCCGCACTCTGGCGAACGCCTTCATCGTGCTGGACGAAGCCCAGAACACCACCATCGCCCAGATGAAGATGTTCCTGACCCGCTTCGGCGAAGGCAGCCGCATGGTGATCTGCGGCGACCCCAAGCAGGTCGACCTGCCGCAACCGGGCATTTCCGGCCTCGCCGATGCGGTTGCGCGCCTCGACGGCGTGGAAGGTATCGCCATGGTGCCCTTCGGCATCGGCGATGTCGTTCGCCATCCGGTCGTCGGCCGTATCGTCCAGGCCTATGAGGGGCCGGATGCCTAGGAACAACAGCCGTTCGCTTCGAGCTTGTCGAGAAGCATCGCGCATAACCGGCTCTCGACAGGCTCGAACCGAGCGGAAAGAATGTTGAATGATTGAAGTCGCCGTCCTCCATGAAGAAGGCTGGCTCGACATCGACTGGGAATTGCTCGCCCAGCGCGCCGTCAGCACCGCCATCGCGCACAGCCCCTATGCCGCCTTCGCGACCGACCAGGCGCTTTACGAGGTAGCGGTCAAACTGACTTCCGACGAGGAGGTGCACGCCCTCAACCGCGCCTATCGCGACAAGGACAGGCCGACCAACGTCCTGTCCTTTCCGATGGTGCAGGATGATCTGCTGGAAGTGACCGCCAATACCGACGATGGCGAGGTGCTGCTGGGCGATATCGTGCTGGCGGAGGGCGTCTGCGCCGCCGAAGCCGCGGAAAAGGGCATATCGGTGGCCGATCATGCCACGCATCTGATCGTCCATGGGACTTTTCATTTGCTTGGTTATGACCATATGGATGAGAATGAGGCCGAAGCAATGGAAGCGCTGGAGATTGCGGCGCTCGCCAGCATGGGTCTTTCCGATCCCTATGGGGACCGAATAACAGGGGAATAAAGAGCGTTATGGCTGAAGGCAGCCCGAAGGACAGCACCTCTTCGAAAGAAGCGGACAGTAGCAGCGAGGGCGGCTTATGGAGCGGTATCAAGTCGCTCCTGTTCGGCGAGGGTGAGGAAACCAGCCTGCGCAAGGAGTTGGAGGAAGCCCTCGACGAATATGACGAAGAGGAACTGGACCAGAACGGCGCTTCCCCAGCCAAGGGCGACCTGTCGGCGATCGAGCGTCAGATGGTGCGCAACCTGCTTCATTTTTCCGAACATACGGTCGATGATGTGGCGGTTCCCCGTTCTGACATCATCGCGATCGAGGAGAAGGCGAGCTTTGCCGATCTCGCTGACCTGTTCGCGGAAGCGGGCCATAGCCGCATCCCGGTCTATCGCGAGAATCTCGATACCATTGTCGGCATGATCCATATCCGCGACGCCTTCACGATCCTCGCGGGCAAGGCGCCGGTGCCCGACACGCTCGAATCGCTGATCCGCCAGCCGCTCTATGTCCCCGAAAGCATGGGGGCGCTTGACCTTCTGGCCGAAATGCGCGCCAAGCGCACCCATCTGGCCATCGTGCTGGACGAATATTCGGGCACCGAGGGCCTGCTGACCTTCGAGGATCTGGTCGAGGAAATTGTCGGCGAGGTCGAGGATGAGCATGACGACGCACCCGAGGCGATGCTGGTGCCGCTCGACGGCGGCCTGTGGGACGCCGACGCCCGCGCCGAACTCGACGATGTCGGCGAGGAAATCGACCCCAGGCTGGGCGATGTCGAGGAAGATGTCGACACGCTGGGCGGCCTTGCCTTCGTCCTCGCCGGCCGCGTGCCGGAGCCGGGCGAAATCCTTGCGCATGAGGAAAGCGGCTGGAAGCTGGAGATCATCGCCAGCGACGGCCGCCGCGTCACCCGCCTGCGGCTGCATCCGCCGGCGGAGCGGGAGGAAGTGGAGGAATAAGCGGTCCGTCGCAATTCATCGACATGGACGCGAAATATTAAGCCGTCGCATCTAGACGCATGGCGATGCGAAACGAACGACGATCAATGCACCGCCACGGCAGCACGGACATGCTGTTCGCGGCCCCATGGAGTGCGATCGAAAAGCTGCTGCTCGCCGCCATCTGCGCCGCCACCTTGTTCTTCGCCGTCGCCACCCCGCCATTCCAGGCGCCCGACGAGAATCAGCATTATATGAAGGCGCTCTCGCTTACGCAGGGACGCGTCCTGACCGAGCAGCGAGGCGAGGCGGTCGGCGCGGAATTGCCGCGCGCCGCGCTCGATATCCACGCCGTCGATTTTCCGACGGACGTGCCCCCCACGCTCCGCCGGTTCGATCGCGCGCGACTGGCGGAGAGCGCGACCGCCGACGCCGGCCGCACAGGAAGCGCCTTCGCCGATTTCCCCAATGTCGCCAGCTATGCCCCCAGCCTCTATGCGCCGGGCGCGGTCGGACTGATGCTCGGGCAGGCGCTGGGCCTGCCCCGGATCGAGGCCTTCTATACCGGGCGGCTGATCAATGCGCTCACTGGCCTTGCCCTGCTGATCGCCGCGCTGCGCCTGCTGCCTTTCGGCCGCAACGCCATGCTGGCCACGGCGCTGCTGCCGACCTTCGCCTATCAGACCGGATCATTGTCGCCCGACGCGCTCATCAATGGCCTGGGCTTTCTCGGCCTCGCGCTGGCGCTGCGGGCGGGTTTCATGGGCATGGCCCCCGCCCGCTCGACCGCGCTGCTCGTCACCGGACCTTTGCTGGCGCTCTGCAAGGGTGTCTATCTGCCGCTGATGGCGGCCGGGCTGCGTTGGCGGCAGCATCGCCGCGACCTCCGGCCGGGACTGATCCTCGGCGCCATGCTGCTCGGCGCGATCGCCTTCGTCGGCTGGATGCATGTTTCAGGCGGTAGCCAGGCGCTCTACCATATCCAGTCGCGCAAGACCGGCGAGACGATGATGACGGCACCGCTGCGCGATCAGCTCGCCGTCATCATGGCCGATCCGGCCGCCTATGCCCTCATTCTCGCCAGCAGCGTCACGGAGCGCGCGCCCGTCTATATTTTGCAGATTGTCGGCCGCTTCGGCTGGAACGCGATCCTGCTGCCGCTGCTGGCCTATCCTCTCGCCCTGCTGATGCTGGGCGCGGGCGTCGCGAGCGGGGCTGGCGCGCGCTTTGGCATGGTCCAGCGCCTCTGGTGGCTGGCGGTCGCGGCGGGCGTTGCCCTGCTGATCGAAACCGCCATGTATCTGACCGGCACGCCGCTGGGCGCCGACTATATCCAGGGGACGCAGGGCCGCTATTTCCTGCCCATACTGCCGCTGGCGCTGCTGGCGCTGTCGCCGGATCGGCCCGTTCGCGGCGCTCCTCGCCTCTTCGCGATCGCGGCAGTCCCGCTATTGCTGATCGCCGCTGCGAGCGTGTTCGACAGTTTCTGGGTCCATGGCTTCGTCACCAGCGACGGTATGCCGCCGCACGGTAGCATCGTCCGTGCCCTGTTGCTCCCCTCCCCGCGCTGGTAGCCAGAGACGGCAGAAAGCAAGCCAACCCAGCCCCTCGACCCAGCCAGCGGTGACGTCGCTGGGCCAATGCACGCCCAGCCATATACGGCTGATGCCGATCAGCGCGATCAGGGCAGCCGCGGCCCAATAACCGCCGCGCCGGCCGGCCAGCATCGCCCATGCGCCGAAGAACATCATGTTCCCCGCCGCATGGCCGCTCGGAAAGCTGTAGGTGTGGACGATATCCAGATGCGGCAGCAAGTCGGGGCGCGGAGCCGCGAATATCTGTTTCAGCAAAAGGTTAAGGACGGTGCCGCCAGCCACGACCACCGCCAACCAGAGCGCGCCACGTCGATGCCCCGCCCACAGCAACGGCCCCAGCACCAGAGCCAGCAAGGCCAGTCTGCCCGCCGTCCCGCCGATCGCGGAGGCCAGCCGCATCGCCACTGTGACATGCTGGCCGATCGCGCTCTCCCGCGCCCGTCCGGCCATTTCCATCAGCCCGACATTCAGCCCATCCAGCCATCCCGCCCGCTGCATCAGCGCGATGCACAGGACGCAAAAAAGCGCGAGAACCAAAGCCCCCGCGCCCTTCGCCAGCGATAGTCGCCGATCAGATATGAAGCGCGCGCCCATAAGCGGCGAGCACGCTTTCGTGCATCGATTCCGAAATGGTCGGATGCGGGAAGACGGTGTGCATCAGTTCCGCTTCGGTCGTCTCCAGCGTCTTGCCGATGGTATAGCCCTGGATCATCTCGGTCACTTCCGCGCCGATCATGTGCGCGCCCAGCAATTCGCCGGTCTTGGCGTCGAACACGGTCTTGGTGAAGCCTTCCGCTTCGCCCAGCGCGATCGCCTTGCCATTGCCGATGAACGGGAACATGCCGACCTTCACCTCATAACCGGCTTCCTTCGCCTTGGCCTCGGTCAGGCCCACCGACGCGATCTGCGGGTGGCAATAGGTGCAGCCCGGAATATTGCGCACGTCCATGGCATGGGGATGGACATCCTTGTTGCCCAGCGCCTGCGCGATCGTCTCGGCGACGATGACGCCCTCATGGCTCGCCTTGTGCGCCAGCCATGGCGGCGCGGTGACATCGCCGATCGCCCACATGCCCTCGACATTGGTGCGGCCATAGGCGTCGGTCTTGATGTGGAAACGCTGGTCTGGCTCGATGCCGACATCCTCCAGCCCCAGATTCTCGACATTGGGGACGATGCCGATGGCAACGATGACATGGCTATATTCGGCCGTGACATCCTTGCCGTCCTTGCCCTTGATCGTGGCGGTCACGCCCTTGTCGCCGGTGGCGATCTTCTCGATCTTCGCGCCGGTCATGACGGTCATGCCCTGCTTCTTGACGGCCTTTTCGAGGAAGGCGGAGACATCCGCATCCTCTACCGGCACGATCCGGTCCATCATCTCGACCACGGTCACATCCGCGCCCATATCGTTGTAGAAGCTGGCGAATTCGATGCCGATCGCGCCCGATCCGACGACCAGCAGCTTGGTCGGCATTTCCGGCGGGGTCATCGCGTGGCGATAGGTCCAGACCCGCTTGCCGTCGGCCTTCAGGTTCGGCAGGTCGCGCGCGCGGGCGCCGGTGGCGATGATGATGTGCTTGGCTGTCAGTTCTTCGGTCTTGCCGTCCTTGGTGACGGTCATCTTGCCTTTCGCGACCAGCTTGCCGTCCCCCATATGGACGCTGATCTTGTTCTTCTTCATCAGATGCGTGACGCCCTGATTCAACTGCTTGGCGACGCCGCGCGAACGCTTCACCACCGCCTCGATATCGGCGCTGATCTTCTCGGCCGCCAGGCCATAATCCTTGGCGTGTTGCATATAATGGAAGATTTCGGCCGACCGCAGCAGCGCCTTGGTCGGGATGCAGCCCCAGTTCAAACAGATGCCGCCCAGATTTTCACGCTCGACGATCGCGGTCTTCAGGCCCAGCTGGGCGGCGCGGATCGCGGCGACATAGCCGCCGGGGCCGGAGCCCAGAACGATGACGTCGTAATTCTCAGCCATGATCAGTCTCTCTAGTCTTATTCCGCCAGCGGCGGCACGGAACGGGGCTGGCGATCCTCTCCGATCGCCACGAAAGTGAAGGTCGCGCGGGTGACGCGATAGCTGCGGTCGTCATGGCGCGCGCGGCGCCATGCTTCCACGTCGATCTTCATCGACGTGCGCCCGACGGATTTGAGCGTTGCGAACACCGAAACTTCATCGCCCACCACGACCGGGCGGAGGAACGTCATGCCCTCCACCGCGATCGTCACGGCGCGGCCATGGCCGTGCCGGGCGGCAACCGAGCCGGCCGCCGAGTCCATCAGGCTCATCAACCAGCCACCGAAAATATCCCCATAGGGATTGGTGTCGGCCGGCATGGCGATGACGCGCACCGCCGGACTTTCGGCCGGCGGCTCCTCGTCGATGACGGTCATCAGGCCAGCATACCGATCGGGTTTTCGACCAGCTCCTTGAAGGCCTTCATCAGGCGGGCGCCATCGGCGCCGTCGATCGCGCGATGGTCGAAGCTGCCGGTGGCCGACATGACGGTCGCGATCTGGAGGCTGTCATCGACCACATAGGGCCGCTTGTCGCCCGCGCCGATCGCCATGATCATGCCCTGCGGCGGGTTGATGACGGCTTCGAACTGCTTGATGCCGAACATGCCCATGTTGGACAGCGAGGCGGTGCCGCCCTGATATTCTTCCGGCTTCAGCTTGCCGTCCTTGGCGCGGCTCGCCAGATCCTTCATCGCGGTCGAGATGGCGGCTACGCCCTTGCTGTCCGCTTCGGTCACGATCGGGGTGATCAGGCCGCCGGGGATCGACACGGCCACGCTGATATCGGCGCGCTTGAACTGGAGCATCTGGTCGCCGGCAAATTGCACATTGCATTCGGGCACCTGGATCAGCGCCACGCCCAGCGCCTTGATCAGCAGGTCATTGACCGACAGCTTGACGTTGCGACCGGCAAGACCCGCATTCAGTTCGCCACGCAGCTTGAGCAGCTTGTCGAGCTGAACGTCCACCGTCAGGTAGATGTGCGGCACCTGCTGCTTGGATTCGGTCAGGCGGCGCGCGATCGTCTTGCGCATACCGCTGAGCTTGACGACTTCGTGCGGGATGCCGAAATCCTGCGCTGCGGCGGCGACCGGTGCAGGGGCGGCAGCGGGCGCCGGGGTAGAGGCAGCGGCGGCAGGCGCGGCGGCCTTGGCCGTCGGCGACGCGCCTTCAAGATCGGCTTTCACGATACGGCCATTGGGACCGGAACCGGTCACGGCCGACAGGTCCACACCCTTGGCCTGCGCCAGGCGGCGCGCCAGCGGGCTGGCCTTCACGCGACCATCCGAAGCGGCAGGGGCGGCCGCCTTGGCCGGAACCGCATCGGCCTTCGGCGCGGGTGCGGCGGCTTCCGCCTTGGCCGGGACGGGGTCAGCCTTCGGCGCGGCCTCCGCCTTGGCGCCGCCGGCAGCAGCGGCCGAAACATCCTCGCCCTCTTCGGCGATGATGGCGATGACGGTGCCGACCTTTACTCCTTCGGCCCCTTCGGCGACCAGGATCTTGGCGACGACGCCCTCATCCACTGCCTCGAATTCCATCGTCGCCTTGTCGGTCTCGATTTCCGCCAGCAGATCGCCCGACGACACCGTGTCGCCTTCCTTGACCAGCCACTTGGCCAGCGTCCCCTCTTCCATGGTCGGGGACAAAGCGGGCATCTGGATCGTCTTGCTCATGCGTTCGGGGCCTCTTCTTGATTATGCGGCGCGCGCCATTTGGTGCTTCGTTTCCACCCATTCGCCGGATCGGTCAAGCGACCGCTTGCGGAAGACGGATTTATACCCCACATTTCACCGCACTGGTTCGTTGGGGTCATTTTCCCGACCGTCAACGCCATAAGTTCAATGCGGGGACGATAAGAAGTGCGGACATATCTGGTTGTCGTAGACGAATCGCCGGAGGCCGAAACCGCGCTGCGCTTCGCCGCGCGCCGCGCCGCCAAGACCGGGGGCGCGGTCCGCATTCTGGCGTTGATCCCGCCGGCCGAGTTCGTCCAGTGGGGCGGGGTGCAGGCAACGATGGAGGATGAAGCGCTGCAACGCGCCGAGGCTCTCGTCACCAGCGCGGCCGGCACGCTGACCGACGAATCAGGCATCCGTCCCGGCATCACCGTGCGCCAGGGCGAAGCCGTGGCGGTGGTGCGCAAGACGCTGGAGGAAATGGACGATGTCGCCGCCCTGGTGCTGGGCGCGGCCGCCAGCGGCAATCCCGGCAAGCTCGTTTCCCACTTCACCGGCGCGGACGCGGGCAAGCTGCCCTGCCCGATCATGATCATCCCCGGCGGCCTGGATGCCGACGCGATCGACCGGCTGAGTTGAGTTCGTCATTGCGAGCGTAGCGAAGCAATCCACTGGCGCTCCGATGGATTGCTTCGCTACGCTCGCAATGACGGCTGTCTATCCTTACCGCTTATGCTTCCCCCGCCTCGACCCGATATGCCGGATATTGGCCGGACGCCCGCGCTTGATCCCCGGCCGCGTGCGGTCGCGCTTCACCGGCCCGCCCCGCGGCGCGGGCGCATCGGGCAATTCGAAGCGGAGCGAGCCGTTGATCGGGTCCGCCTCCGCCAGCCGTAGCTCCAGCCTCTGCCCGACCGTATAGCGATCGCCGCTCTCCACGCCCTCCAGCGCCTTGCCCGCCTCGTCAAAGAAGAAACGTTCCGCGCCCAGCGTCGACACCGGCACCAGCCCGTCGCCGCCCAGCCCCTCGACCGTCGCGAAGAAGCCGAAATTCTGCACCCCGGTAATCCGCGCATTGACCAGTTCGCCAACATGGGCCGCCAGATAGGCCGCGACATAGCGGTCGATCGTCTCGCGCTCCGCCTCCATGGCGCGCCGCTCATGGCCGGAGATCATCTCGCCGACCCGGCCCATATTCTCATAATCCTCCTGGCTGAGCGAGGAGCGATCGGGAATGTCGCTACCCTTGGGCGCGGGCAGTTCCAGCCCATGGGCGCCCACCAGCGCGCGATGCACCAGCAGGTCCGAATAGCGACGAATGGGCGAGGTGAAATGCGCATAGCTGCCCAATGCCAGTCCGAAATGCCCCATATTCTGCGGGCTGTAATAGGCCTGGGTCTGGCTGCGCAGGATCTGTTCCATGATCTGCGGCTTTTCCTCCGCTTCACCGATCCTCGCGATCAACTGGTTGAAGGTCGACGGCTTCACCACCTGCCCCAACGCAAAGCTGATGTCGAAGGTCGCCAGATATTCCTTCAGGGACACCAGCTTGTCGCGGCTCGGCGGTTCGTGGACGCGATACATGACCGGCGCCTTCTTGGCTTCAAGCGCCTTGGCCGCCGCGACATTGGCCGCAATCATATAATCCTCGATCAGCATATGCGCATCGAGCCGATCCCGCACCGCCACGCTGACGATCTTGCCGAACTCATCCAGCACCACCCGCCGCTCCGGCAGGTCCAGCGCCAGCGGATCGCGCGCCTTGCGCGCCTTTTGCAACAGCGCCCAGCAGGCCCAGAGCGGCTTGAGCGCCGGCTCCAGCAATTCATGATCCTTCTCGCCGTCGATCGCCGCCTGCGCATCCTCATAGGCCAGCACCGCCGCGACCCGGATCACCGCACGCGTGAAGCGCCACGCCGTCACCTTGCCCTGCGCGTTGATGGTGAGGTGGCAGGCCATGGCCGCCCGGTCCTGCCCCGCGCGCAGCGAGCATATGTCGGACGACAGCTGATGCGGCAGCATCGGCACGACCAGGTCGGGGAAATAGACGCTATTGCCGCGCTTCCTCGCTTCCTTATCGAGCGCGCTGCCGGGGCGGACATAATAGCTGACGTCGGCGATGGCGACGATCGCTTTGTAGCCGCCCGGATTGGCCGCATCCTCGTCCGGCGCGGCCCAGACCGCATCGTCATGGTCGCGCGCATCGACCGGATCGATCGCCACGATCGGCAGGTGGCGCAGATCCTCGCGCTTCTCCTCATGCAGCGGCAGGGCGGACGCCTTCACCGCTTCCTCCTCCACCCGCTCGGGAAAAACATGGGGGATGCCATGCTTGTGGATGGCGATCAGGCTGAAGCTGCGCGGCGCGAAGGGATCGCCAAGAATGTCCGTGACCCGCGCCGAAATGCGCGGCGGCCGCCCATGCGGCTCGGCCAGCACCAGGTCGCCCGGCTTGGCGGTGCCGGCATCGCTGATCGGCGTATCCTTACGGATGCGCTTGTCGACCGGGCGCAGCCACAGCTTGCCGTCGGCCATTTCCTCGACCACGCCCAGCAGTTCCTCGCTGGCCTTGGCGAGCTTCTTCATCACATGCGCGACCCAGCCGCGCCCAGCCTCCTCGGTGCGGGCGAGAATGCGGTCGCCGATCGTCAGCGCCCCCCTCTTCCCCCGCTCCACCACACGCAGCCGCGGCGCGGGTTGGCCCTCCGCCTCCCAGCGCTCGGGCGTCGCGATCAGCGTCGTGTCGTCGACATCGACGATCCGCAGCACCGTCACCTTGGGCACGCCGCCCATCTTGTGGAAGGCCCGCGCCGGCCCGATGTCGACCAGCCCCTCGTCCGCCATATCCTTGAGCAGCGCCTTGAGCGCGATCTTCTCCTGCCCTTTTAGGCCGAACGCCTTGGCGATCTCCCGCTTGCCGGCGGGCGTGTCGGACTCGGCGATGAATGCCATGACCTGATCGCGGGTGGGAAAGCCGGCGGGCCGGACCTTGGCGGAATTTTTCTGTTTCTGGGTCGATGCCATGGACAGGGTATAGGGACGCCATCCCGCCAGTGGTAGCCATTATTCGCCGGCGAAGCCCCTTGCGGGTCCGCCCCGCCCGACGCAATCTGCCGCCATGACGCGCCTGCTCACGCCTGGAGAGGCGGCGCCATGGTTCCATGGCGCCGCATTGGACGGTAATCCCAACTACGCCTTCAGCAGCGTGGGCGGCCGCTGGATCATCCTGCTGATGATAGGCAGCGGGTCGGCGCCGAGCAGCCAGGAGGCGCTCGACCTGCTGGCCCGCCATCGGGATATGTTCGACGACGATCGCGCCTGCTTCTTCGGCGTGACGACCGACCCGCAGGACGCCGCGCAGGGGCGGATCGCCCCCAGCCTGCCGGGAGTTCGCTGGTTTCTCGACTATGACGGGGCGATCTCGACCCTGTTCGGCGCGCTCCGCCAGCAGGATGGGCAGCGCCAATATCATTCCCACTGGCTGCTGATCGACCCGATGATGCGCGTCCGCCAAATCGCGCCCCTTGCGCAGGGCGAAGCGCTGATCGCCATGCTGCGCAACCGCCCGCCCCTTCTTCCCGACACCGACGCGCCCATCCTCATCGTGCCGGACATTTTCCCGCCCGCCCTGTGCCGGCACCTGATCGCGCTGCACGAACGGAGCGGCGGGGAGGATTCCGGCTTCATGCGGGAGGAGGATGGCATCACCGTCCTCAAACTCGATCATACGCACAAGAAACGGCAGGATCATGTCATCGAGGATCAGGCCCTGATCGACCAGCTCAAGGGCCGCATGGGACAGACGCTGCGCCCGATGATCCGGCGCGCCTTCCAGTTCGACGTCACGCGGGTCGAACGCTTCCTTGTCGCTTGCTATGACGCCGAGGGGGGCGGCTATTTCCGGCCGCATCGCGACAACACGACCAAGGGCACCGCCCATCGCCGCTTCGCCTGCACCATCAACCTCAATGCCGAGGACTATGAGGGCGGCGAATTGCGCTTCCCCGAATATGGCGCCCGCAGCTATCGGGCGCCCACCGGTGGCGCGCTGATCTTCTCCTGCTCGCTGCTGCATGAAGCCCTGCCCGTGATCAGCGGCCGCCGTTACGCCTTCCTGCCCTTCTTCTATGACGATGCCGCAGCCCGAGTGCGCGAGCAGAATGTCGGCTTCCTCGCGACCGATATCGGTGGTTATCGATCGGGGTTAGAGGAGCGCGCTGTCTAGGGACACCGCCTCTTGCCAATGTTCCTCATTTGTTCCATATTCGCGCCATGACCGTGCACAAGGGCAGAGGTGCGACGCTGAACGGCGAGAGCCGACGCTTCAACATGCCCGATCGACAGGCCGACGGCGACTGGCTCGACGCGGCGGAGGCGATCGACGGAGAAGCCCCCCGCCTCCGCACCGAGGTCACGGTCGAACATCCCCGCACCATCATCACCCGCAACAATTCCCCCGACATCGCCTTCAGCCAGTCGATCAACGCCTATCGGGGGTGCGAGCATGGCTGCATCTATTGCTTTGCGCGCCCCAGCCATGCCTATCACGACCTGTCGCCGGGGCTGGATTTCGAAACCCGGCTCTTCGCCAAGCCGGACGCGGCCCGACTGTTGCGCGCTGAACTGATGAAGAAGGGCCATGTCGCCAGCCCGATCGCCATGGGCACCAACACCGATCCCTATCAACCGATCGAAAAGGACTGGCGGATCACGCGGCAGGTGCTGGAGGTGCTGGTCGAAACCCGCCATCCCACCTTCATCACCACCAAGTCCGACCGCATCCTGCGCGACATCGACCTGCTCGCCGACCTGGCGCGCGACAATCTGGTGGCGGTGATGATTTCGGTGACGTCGCTCGATCCGAAGATCGCCCGAACGCTGGAGCCGCGCGCCCCGCATCCCGACCGCCGCGTCGCCGCGATCGCGCGGCTGGCCAAAGCTGGAATCCCCGTTTCGGCGAATATGTCCCCGATCATCCCCGCCATCAACGATCATGAGATTGAAAGCGTCGTCGCCTGCATCGCCGCCGCGGGTGCGCGCGACGTCAACTATATCCTCGTCCGCCTGCCGCACGAGGTCGCTCCTCTTTTCCGCGCCTGGCTGGACGAACATTATCCCGACCGCGCGGGCAAGGTCATGGCGATGATCCGCGATCTGCACGGAGGCCGGGACAATGACCCCGATTTCGGCAGCCGGATGAAGGGCCGGGGCGTCTGGGCCGACCTGATCCGCGCTCGCTTCGTCAGGGCGCGCCGCCGCGATGGCCTCGGCGGAGAGCGGCTGGTGCTGCGCTCCGACCTGTTCCGCCCGCCCGAAGGCGCGCAGATGCGGTTGTTTTGAACGATGCGGCAGCGAATGGGCAACTTGCGCCGGTTCCACCCACTCCGTCATCCCCGCGCAGGCGGGGATTCATCTCCCCACCGCCGTGCTGGACGCAAGGTCAGGAGATGGGTTCCCGCCTTCGCGGGAATGACGAGTAAGGGGTGGGAAGTGGATAGTCCGGTTTTGGAGAAATGGCCGGTGATAGTTAACGCTGCGCGGCAAAAATCGTTCGGCAACAATCGCACACTTGCTGACATTCAGCTTAGTTGACAGGTTGCCGATATGACGACCCTGTTCATCGAGGCCGACGAGCCACTCCTTGTTTTTTCTTCCGTCGAGATGGCTGAACAGCATCTTGAAGCGATCGATGTTGATAATGGCGTCTACACACGAGCCTTTGGCCCAGCGGGTGAACTCTTTTCAATCGAGACAGAGGGCGAAAGCGTCGTAATTCGTGCTCTCGGCCAGCCAGCGGACCCAGATAGCCTGCGTGAGCTTCTTCGACGCTCATTACATCAAGTTGGGGAGGTGGTTCCACGGGGCGCCGATCTTCCTACGCTGGTTGCTTCAACCGAAGCTTTCTGGACAAAGCGTCAGCGCGTCGCAACGGCCAAGTTCAAGTCGGGCTGCATGGCTGTGGTCGTCATATTGGCCGGATTGGCCGCATTTTATCTCGGCTTGCGATAGAGGCGGCTTCCCACCAGATTTCGTCGTTCAGCGTCCAACGGGCCACCTGAATGAATGGCCGGTTTCAAGGATGAGGATAATCTGGCTTATTGACCGACAATGGTCGAAAGCCGTCAGGAGTTTTCATCACCCCACCAACCGCATCCCCGACCGCCGCGTCCGCGTCTTGTAACCATCGGCCTTCACGTCCATCCGCTCGAACCGATGGATCGACAGACCCGCGATCGTTGCGATCGCATCCACCTGGTCCGCGCCCAGGCTGTAGCGGTCGCCCAGAAACACCCGTGCCGCCTGCCCGTCGCCCACCGGCGCGCGCAGGAACACCTCGCTGCGCCCGCCATCCGCGCCCGCCAGCAAAGCCGCCAGCGCCTCGACCGCCTGCGGCGTCTCCACATTCACCGTCAATTCCATCCGCGACGCGCTGGCGATCTGGCGGAACGGCTCGACCCCGCGCACGGTGACGCGCGGCGTTTCCTCGCCCGGCAGCCGGTCCAGTTCCACGATCAGCAGCGCGCAATCGCCGTCCGCCGCCAACAGCTCGATCGCCTTGCAGGCGTCCTCGTCGAAGCAACTCGCCTGGAACTGCCCGCTCTGGTCGGAAAAGGTCGCGTTGGCGTAGCGCGCGCCGCGCTTGGTTTCGCGCCAGCGCACATCCTCCACCATCGCCGCCATGATCGTCATGACGCGCCCTTCGGCGTTCGGCGTCCCCATCGGCGCCTGGCAGATCGTGCCATAGCTGCGCGCGCCCCGCGCATCGGCCAGATGCTTGTAGCGGTCGACCGGATGGGCCGAGAAATAGAAGCCGAACGCCTCCTTCTCCTGCGCCATGCGGTCCGCCACCGTCCAGGCCTGATGTGGGGGCACGCGCACATCGGCATGGGGCGTCTCGACATCGCCGAACAAGCCGCCCTGCCCGCTTTCGCGCGCTTCGGCGTTGCTCGACGCGACCGACAGGATCGTTTCCGCCGCCGCATGGACCCCCGCCCGATCGGCATGAACCCCGTCGAACGCACCCGCCGCGGCCAGGCTTTCCAACTGCCGCCGGTTGAGCAGCCGCGGCTCGATCCGGTCGGCGAAATCGTCGAGCGACTTGAACGGCCCGGCCGCCTCGCGCTCGGCGACCAGTTGCTCCATCGCCTTCTCGCCCACGCCCTTCAGGCCGCCCAGCGCATAGCGCACGGCAAAGCCCAGCCTCTTGTCCGCGCCTTCATGGGGCACCGCCTCGACGGTGAAGTCGGCCAGGCTCCGGTTGATGTCCGGCGCCAGGCAGGTCAGCCCCATCCGCCGCATATCGTCGACGAAGACGGTCAGCTTTTCGGTCAGATGGATATCGAACGCCATCGACCCGGCATAGAATTCCGCCGGATAATGGGCCTTCAGCCATGCCGTCTGATAGGCGAGCAGCGCATAGGCGGCCGCATGTGATTTATTAAAGCCATAGCCCGCGAACTTGTCGATCAAGTCGAACAGTTCGTTCGCCTTGGCCGGCTTGATGTCGCTGGCGGCGCAACCGTCGACGAAGCGCGATCGCTGCGCGTCCATCTCCGCCTTCACCTTCTTGCCCATGGCGCGGCGCAGAAGGTCGGCATCGCCGAGAGAATAGCCCGCCAAAATCTGCGCGGCCTGCATCACCTGTTCCTGATAGACGAAGATGCCATAGGTTTCTTCGAGGATCGGTTTCAGAAGAATATGCGGATATTCAATATCTTCCTGCCCGTTCTTGCGACGACCGAACATCGGGATATTGTCCATCGGGCCGGGGCGATAGAGCGACACCAGCGCGATGATGTCCCCGAAATTGGTCGGGCGCACGGCGGCCAGCGTCTTGCGCATCCCTTCCGATTCCAGCTGGAACACGCCCACCGTGTCGCCGCGCTGGAGCAGTTCGTAAACCGCCGGATCGTCCCAGGCGAGCGTATCGAGATCGACCGTCACGCCGCGCGCGGCCAGCAGTTGCACCGCTTTCTGCAACACCGACAGCGTTTTCAGGCCAAGGAAGTCGAACTTCACCAGGCCCGCGCCCTCGACATATTTCATGTCGAACTGCGTCACCGGCATGTCCGATCGCGGATCGCGGTAGAGCGGGACAAGCTGCGACAGCGGCCGATCGCCGATCACCACACCCGCCGCGTGGGTGGAACTGTGGCGCGGGAATCCCTCCAGCTTCATCGCATAGTCGATCAGCCGACGGACCTGATTGTCATTGTCATATTCGGCCCGGAACTCACTGACTCCATTGAGCGACCGTTCCAGCGTCCAGGGATCGGTCGGATGGTTGGGCACCAGCTTGGCAAGCCGATCGACCTGGCCATAGCTCATCTGGAGCACGCGGCCGGTATCCTTGAGCACCGCGCGCGCCTTCAGCTTACCGAAGGTGATGATCTGCGCCACATGGTCCGCCCCATATTTCTGCTGGACGTAGCGGATCACCTCGCCACGCCGGGTTTCGCAAAAATCGATGTCGAAGTCGGGCATCGACACGCGTTCCGGGTTCAGGAAGCGTTCGAACAGCAGGCCCAGCTGCAATGGATCGAGATCGGTGATGGTCAGCGCCCAGGCGACGACCGACCCCGCGCCGGAGCCGCGGCCCGGCCCCACGGGAATATCCTGCTCCTTCGCCCATTTGATGAAGTCGGCCACGATCAGGAAATAGCCGGGAAAGCCCATCTGGATGATGATGTCCGTCTCGAACTTCAGCCGGTCGAAATAGGGCTGACGCGCCTCCTCCCCGACGATCCCGGCCTTGGCGAGCCGCGCCTCCAGCCCCGCCGTCGCCTGATCGCGCAGCATCGCGGCCTCGCCCTCGATATCGCCGGCGAGGCTGGGCAGAATCGGCTTGCGCTTGGGCGCGGCCACGGCGCAACGCTGGGCGACCACCAGCGTATTGGCCAGCGCCTCGGGCAGATCCTCGAACAGCCGCTTCATTTCGCCCACCGGCTTCATCCAGGCGTCGGGCGAGCTGGTGCGGCGATCGTGCGTCTCGACATAGGCGCCGTCGGCGATGCACAGCATCACGTCATGCGCCTCATGGAAATGCGGTTCGGCAAAGCAGGTCGGATTGGTCGCCACCAGCGGCAGGTCGCGATCATAGGCGAGGTCGAGCAATTGCGGCTCCGCCTTGCCCTCGACCGGATCGAGCCGTCGGCAGATTTCGACATAAAGCCGCCCCGGAAACAGCGCCTCCAGCCGCTCGACATAGGCGATCGCCGCGTCCGGCTGGTCCTCGGCAAAGAGCCGCGCCAGCGCCCCCTCCCCGCCCGCCGTCAGCGCGATGACGCCATCGGTTCGCCTTTCCAGCATGTCGAAGGTGACGTGCGGCACTTCCTCGACCGGCCGGTCGAGATGCGCCATCGACACCAGCGCGCAGATATTGTCGTAACCCGCCTCATCCTGCGCATAGAGCGCCAGCCAGTCATGCACCGGCGCGGCATTGGCGGGCCGGTCGGGCCGCAACAGGCCCAGCATCGCGCCGATGACCGGCTGCACGCCCTCGCCCTTGCAGGCGTCGGAAAAGGCCATCGAGCCGTATAACCCGTTGCGATCCGTGATCGCGGCTGCGGGAAAGCCCAGCGCCCTGGCCTGCTTGGCGATCATCTTGGGATCGATCGCCCCTTCGAGCATGGTGAAGGAGGAAAAAACACGAAGCGGAACGAAGGCGGCATGAGGCATTCGGCCAATCTAGGCATCGCGACCGATTCGGCCCACCCCCCAGGCGACGAAATCTGTGGGTAAACCGCTTCGGTTCGACCCTTAAGAGATTGCCAACCAATCGCCTCTATCGTCCGCTCGATCATGCGTCTGTCCACGATCACCAACTGGGCCTATGGAGCCACCGTCGCCCTTACCCTCGCCTCGGGCGCGACCATGTTGCTGGCGTCGGGCGCGGAGGAGCGCGAACGCGCCGCCGTGGCGCAGCGCGCGACCTTCGACCAGCTCACCGCCACGCTGGAGGGCGACGTCTACCGCCTTACGGAGCAGGCGCGCGGCTTCGTCATCACCGGCGATCCCAGCCATGTCATCGCTTATCGGCGTGAAAAGGATGCGCTGCGTTCTGTGGAAAGCCGTATCGCGCATCTGCGCGATGCCGGTGCAAGCACAGGGGAACTTGACGCCTTGCGACAGGCGCTGCACTGGGCCGACGCCCTTTCAGACGAACAGGAAGCCGCGATTCGCGCTTCCCAGTCTGGTGACGACAGAACCGGCCGCACGATCCTGTTCGGTGATGAATATGGCCGCGAGCTGGATCGCGTCGCGGCCCAGGTCGGCAAGTTCCAATATATGCTCGACCAGCGCACAGACCATGCGGTGACGCGCGCGACCGACACGGCCCGGCAATGGCGGACCATGTCGGAAATCATGCTGGCCGTGACCGCGTTGCTGTTCCTGTGCGTCCTTTATTTCGTGTTGAAGCAGCGCATCCTGCGGCCGGTCGTCCGCCTCAGCGACGTTGTGACGCGCCTCGCCGCACAGGATTATGACGCCATTCCGCCGGAATCCAACCAGGTCGACGAGATCGGCGACATGGCGCAGGCCATCCGCATCTTTCGCGAAAATGGCCTGGAACGGCAAAGGCTGGAGCAGGAGCGCGACGCCGACCGGACAATGCGCGATCTGCTGTCGCGCCTGACCCAGCGCCTTCAGGGCTGTGACAACACCGCCGACCTGGTCGAGGTCGTCCGCCGCTTCGCGCCCGAAATCGCGCCCACCTTCCCCGGCCGCCTCTATATCCACGACAATCACCGCAACGTCATGGTCCAGGCCTGCGACTGGCTCTCCCCCGCCTATTCGCGCACCGAGTTTCCGGCCTCCGCCTGCTGGGCGCTGCGCCGGGGCCAGACCCATCGGCCGATCGGCGAAATGGTCGATATTCCCTGCGAGCATCTGGAAACGACCGGCCGTCCCGTCAGCACCATCTGCATCCCGCTTGCCGCGCAGGGTGAAAGCATCGGTATGCTCTATTATGAGGAGCCGACGAATGCGCGCGCCGACGATCTGGATCGGACCGGCAAATATCTGGAAATGCTCGCCGAAAATATCGGCCTCGCGCTCGCCAATCTACGCCTGCGCGACGTGCTGCGCGACATGGCGATGGCCGACGCATTGACCGGTCTGCCCAACCGCCGTCAGTTCGACATCATGCTCCAGACCTTGGTGAACGACGCCGAACGCAACGCCACGCCGCTCACCTGCCTGATGGTCGACATCGATCATTTCAAGCGGTTCAACGACAATTTCGGTCATGATGCCGGAGACGCCGTGCTGCGCGCGGTGGGAACGGTGCTGGCCGAATCCCTGCGCGAAAACGGCCATGCCTTCCGCCTGGGCGGGGAGGAGTTCGTCGTGCTGATGCCGGGCTTCAGCCTCGACCAGGCGCTTGGACGCGCGATGCAGATCCAGCGGCGCATCCAGGATCTGCGGATCGAGCATCGCGGCAAGGAACTGGGCACGATCACCGCCAGTTTCGGCCTTGCCACCTTCCCGGAACATGGCCGGGCCGACCGTCTGCTCCAGACCGCCGACGCCGCGCTGCTGCGCGCGAAGACCGAGGGCCGCGACCGCATATTGGTCGCGACCGTCCGGGACGGGACATCGGTAGCGGCGTAAAGCGAGATGACTATGGTTTGAGGTGGTTTACCTCATCCTGGCCTAACCGCCTTCCAGCACGCCCTCGTGCAGGCGGACCACCCGGTCCATCTTCTCGGCCAGCCGCTCATTATGGGTGGCGACCAGCGCAGCGGAGCCTTCGCCCCGCACCAGCCGCAGGAATTCGGCCAGCACCACATCGGCGGTCCGCTCGTCCAGATTGCCGGTCGGTTCGTCCGCCAGCACCAGCGCCGGCCGGTTCGCCAGCGCGCGGGCGACCGCCACGCGCTGCTGCTCGCCGCCCGACAGCTGGCTCGGCCGATGGTCCAGCCGATGCCCCAGCCCAAGCGACGTCAGCAGCGATTCCGCGCGCGCGCGCGCCGTCGCCATGTCCACGTCACGGATCACCTGCGGCAGGATGACATTCTCGGTCGCGTTGAAATCGGGCAGCAGATGGTGGAACTGGTAGACGAAGCCCAGCGCATCGCGCCGCAACCGGGTGCGCCCGTCATTGTCCAGCTTCGCCGCCTCCTCGCCGTCGATGCGGATCGATCCGTCGAACCCGCCCTCCAGTAGGCCCACCGCCTGGAGCAGCGTCGACTTGCCCGACCCGGACGGCCCCAGCAGCGCGACGATCTCGCCCGGCCCGACCGACAGGTCGATGCCGCGCAGCACGTCGATCGTCACCCCGCCCTGGGTGAAGCTGCGGGTCAGGCGACCGACCTTCAACACATCATTCATAACGCAGCACCTGCACGGGATCGGTATTGGCGGCCTTGAAGGCCGGATAGAGGGTCGCCAGAAAGCTGAACAGCAACGCCATGACGCAGATGACGGTGATCTCCACCGGATCGGGTTGCGAAGGCAGTTCGGTCAGGAAGCGGATCGAGGGGTCCCAGAGATTCTGCCCGGTCAAGAACTGGATGAAGTTCACCACGCTCTGGCGGAAGAAAAGGAAGGTGAAGCCCAGCGCCATCCCCGCCACCATGCCCAGCGTGCCGATGGTGACGCCCACCGTCATGAAGATCTTCACCAGCCCCACGCGGCTCGCCCCCATGGTTCGCAGGATCGCGATGTCGCGCGTCTTCGCGCGCACCAGCATGATCAGCGAGGACAGGATGTTGAACACCGCGACCAGCACGATGATCGACAGGACGACGAACATGGCCACCCGCTCGACCGCCAGCGCCTCGAACAGCGACGAGTTCAACTGCCGCCAGTCCTGCACCGCCGCGCGCCCTGCCACCTTGGCCGCCAGCGGCTCCAATATCTGCCCCACCCGGTCGGCGTCGACGGTCTGCACCTCGATCATGCCGACCACATCGCCCAGCAGCAGCAGCGTCTGCGCATCCTCGATCGGCATGACCACGAACGCCTTGTCATAATCATAGATGCCGACCTCGAAGATCGCGGCGACCTGATAGGACACTTCGCGGGGCACGGTGCCGAACGGCGTGGCGCGGCCCGCCGGGTTGATGACGGTCAGGCTGTCACCCACCTGGATGCCAAGATTTTCCGCCAGCCGCGATCCGATGCCGATTTTGCTGCCGTGGGGCGTCAGCGCGTTGAGGTTGCCCGAAATGACCTTCGCCTTCAGCGTCGCGTTGCTGCGAATGTCCTGCACGGTCATGCCGCGCACCAGCACCGCTTCCACACGGCCCTGAAAACTGCCCAGCAGCGGCTGCTCGATCATCGGCGTCGCGCTGGTGACGCCCGGCGTCGCCCTGGCCTCCTTCAGCACCGACTGCCAGTCGGGCAGCCGCCCGCCATAGCCCTGCACCACGGCGTGGCCGTTCAGACCAACGATCTTGTCGAACAGTTCGGCGCGAAAGCCGTTCATCACGCTCATGACGATGATGAGCGCGGCGACGCCCAGCATGACCGCGACCAGGCTGATGCCGGCGACGAGGAAGATGAAGCCTTCCCCCTTGCCCGGCAACAGGTAGCGCTTGGCGATCATGCGTTCGTAACGGGAGAGAATCATGTGGCGCGAACGGCCCTTCGAATAATGGTCTGGCTGATGGCTTAGGGATCGCCATGCCGCACGGCAAGCATTGCCCGATTGTTGCATCGCCGCCACAGGGCTGGAGCGAAAATCACAGCGGCCCGATTTTGCCCGTGACTCGGACCCACGCCGGTCATAGCAAGACAATCGAAGCACAGGTGAAAGGCCGTGGTTCAGGGATACTGCATCCCGTTTCGAGCTTAGGGGGCTAAGAAGCGGTTGAGGCAGGCCAAGGGGGAGACGAGCAATCGTCCATTAAACACCCGGATCGTGAAAGCACGGTCCGGGTGTTTTTTATTGTTCCTGCCGCGCCTTATTCTTTTCTTTCCTTCTTCTATTATGATGTTTCACGACGACACGCTTGCGCTCCCGCCAGTCCGCCCTTGAAACCCGAAAGAGCGCAACCATATCAATCCCGTCCGGCCGCCACACGGGGCCGGGCGCAAATATCGCCGGATGCCAGTCGATGGGTCCGGCATGTTCATTTTGCTCGTTGGAGATTATGACAATGCGTGGTTTCGACCTGACCCCCTATCGCCGTTCGACGGTGGGCTTCGATCGTCTGTTCGACCTGATCGAAAACAATGCCCGCCTCGCCCAGGGCGACAATTATCCCCCCTTCAATATCGAGCGCCTGTCCGAGGACCGCTATCGCGTGACCTTGGCCGTGGCCGGCTTCCGCCCCGACGAAATCGATATCACCGCCCAGCAGAATCTGCTCCAGGTGATCGGCCGCAAGGATGACGCATCGGGCGCCGACCGTTCCAAATTCCTGCATGTCGGCATCGCCAACCGCAGCTTCGAGCGGCGCTTCGAGCTTGCCGACTTCGTGCGGGTGGAAAAGGCCGATCTGGCCGACGGCCTGCTGACGATCGAGCTGGTGCGTGAAGTTCCCGAAGCGATGAAGCCCAAGAAGATCGCCATCAACGGCGGTCAGCTGGTGGACATCAGCGTCAAGGATCGCGACGCCGCCTGATTGGGCATCATGGAAAAGACGAGGGGCGCGACCGCGAGGCCGCGCCCTTTTTGCTGTCCTATCTGGAAACGATCGGAGAAGATCGTTCCATCCTGAACGGTGTGAACTTCGACTCGATGGAAGGATCAGATTTCCACCTGGCTGCCCAGTTCCACGACGCGGTTGGTGGGCAGGCGGAAAAATTCCATCGCGCTTTCCGCGTTGCGCAACATCCAGGCGAAGATCTTCTCCCGCCACAGCGGCATACCCGGCTTCGCTGATGGCAGCAGCGTCTGGCGGGCAAGGAAGAAGCTGGTGTCCATCATCTTGAACGCCTGGCCGCAGCCAGTGACATTCTTGAGCGCGGCGGGCACGTCCGGCTCCTGCATGAAGCCGTAATGCAACACCATGCGGAAAAAGCCCCGGCCCAGATCCTCCAGCTTGCAACGGCCGTCATCCTCGACGATCGGCACGCCCTTGATCTTGACGGTCAACAGGATGACCCGCTCGTGCAGCACCTTGTTGTGCTTCAGGTTATGCAGCAGCGCATGGGGCACGCCGTCGGGCGTCGAAGTCATGAAGACCGCCGTGCCGGGCACGCGCACCGCGCTGTTCGCGGCGGACGCCACGAACACCGGGATCGGCATTGCCGCTTCCCGAAGACGATCCTGCACCAGCCGCCGGCCGCGCGACCAGGTGGTCAGCAGCGTGAAAACGATGAAACCGATCAGCAGTGGGAACCAGCCGCCATCGGGCACCTTGGTCAGATTGGCCGCCAGATAGGCGCCGTCGACCAGGAAGAAGACCGACAGCAGCGGGGCGGAATAATACCATTTCCAGTGCCACAGGCGGTAGAGCAGCACGGTCAGCAGCAGATTGTCGATGAACATCGCCCCGGTGACGGCGATGCCATAGGCCGCCGTCAGGTTGGACGATGTCTGGAACACCAATACCAGCAGGATGACCATGGTCATCAACCCCCAGTTGATGAGGGGGATGTAGATCTGCCCGGCGGCCGATGCGCTGGTATGGGCAATGCGCAGGCGCGGCATGAAGCCCAGCTGGATCGCCTGCTGCGTGACCGAGAAGGCGCCGGAAATCACCGCCTGCGACGCGATGATCGCCGCCAGCGTTGCCAGCACGATCAGCGGCAATTGTCCCCATTGCGGCGCCAGATTGTAGAAGGGACTGTGCAGCGCCGCCGCCCCTTCGCGGAACAGGAGCGCGCCCTGCCCCATATAGTTGAGCATCAGCGCCGGCAGCACGAAAAAGAGCCAGGACACGCGAATCGGGCTACGGCCGAAATGCCCCATATCGGCGTAGAGCGCTTCGGCGCCGGTCACGGCCAGCACGACCGATCCCAGCGCCAGGAAGGCCGGCAGCGGATCGGTGACGAAGAACATCACCGCCCAATAGGGATTGAAGGCGTAGAGGATGCCCGGCGTCTGCACGATCGACAGGACGCCGAGCGTCGCGATCGTGATGAAATAGAGCAGCATGATCGGGCCGAAAAGCGACGCGACCCGATTCGTCCCCAACCCCTGGATCCAGAACAGCCCCAGCAGGATCAAAACGGCGACCGGCAGGATCGCGGGCGCGAGGTCGGGATTATAGACCGCCAGACCTTCGACCGCGGACAGCACCGACACAGCCGGGGTGATCATCGAGTCGCCGTAGAAGAGCGCAGTGGCGAACACGCCCAGCAGCACGATGCCGCGCGACCAGCGCTGCGTCCTGGTCTGACCGTTGATCAGCGCCAGCAGCGCCAGGCTGCCGCCCTCGCCCTTATTGTCGGCGCGCATGATGATGCTGACATATTTCAGCGTCACCACCAGCATCATCGACCAGAACATCAGGCTGATGACGCCAAGGATATGATCCGGGTCGAGATCGAGATGATGATGGCCGGCGAAGGTTTCGCGGAAGGCGTAGAGCGGGCTGGTGCCGATGTCGCCGAACACAATGCCGATCGCGCCGACGACCAGTTTCAGCGTGGCCTTCTGCCGCGCATGACCGTTGCCGCCAGACTCATCCTCCGCCGTCGCCGGCGCGGTGTTGGGAAGGAGATCAGCCATGGAAGAAAAACCAGATGGTCATTGGGCACCAGGCTGAAAGGAACCGGGCTGAAAAGAACCGGGCTGAAAGGGATATGTCATACCCTGCATGGTGCCGCGCCCTATCACGCCTCCAGACGGGGCGCAATCATCCGCGCTGCACCGCATCATTGCGAGACAGGAACGCCATTGGCCAGCATCGCATCGATACGCGCGATGTTGCTTTCCAGTTCCGCCTTGACCTGGCTGCCCGCCGGCGCGCTGTCGGCAAGCGGCGCCCAAAGGTCGCGCGCGGCCTCAAACCGTCCGGCGCGGGCAAGGGCGAAACCGTAGAAATAGCGCGGCGCCGGTCCCTCCGGGTCGAGCGTCAACGCCCGGCGGTAGGCGAACTCCGCACCCGGCGAAATCACGCCGTCGGCATGATTGACCAGCGCATTGCCCAACCCCAGCCAGAGATTGGCGTCGTCCGGCGTGTCGCGCAGCCCCGACAGCAGGACATTGGCGGCATCCTTGGTCTTGCCCTGCCGGGCGAGGCCATCGGACAGCATCATCCACTGGGCGGCCGGACCGAAACGCTCGGCAAGGCCGCGCCGCTTTTCCGCCAGCTTCTCGTCAAACGCCTCGCCCTTGCTCTCGACCAGCTTGCGCGGCGCCCCGGCAAGGCCCGGATGCCCCTGCCAGGCATAGCCGGCAAGGCCCAGCAGCAGCGCAGCGGCCGTGATTTCCCGCGTCGATCGCGGAATGCGGCCGACGAACAGCAGGGAAAGGAAAGCCGTCGCCGCCAGCCCGAACGCGATCACCCAGCCCGTCATCGGCCTTTTCTCCGCTTGATTCGTCCCCGCAACAGCAGCAGGCCAAGCCCCAGCAGGAAGAAAGGCGCGGCCCAGAGCGGCCAGAGGATCGGCGCGGCGGTCGGCTCATAGCTCACCCAGTCGCCATAGCGGGACACAAGCCAGGCGCGAATCGCCTCGGGCTGCTCGCCCGCGATGATCCGCTCGCGAATCTGGGACCGCATGTCACCCGCCATGCTGGCATTCGAATCGGCGATCGACTGGCTCTGGCAGGTGAGGCAGCGAATGGTTTCCATAAGCGCCTTGGCCTTGCGCTCCTGCGCCGCATCGGGAATCTGCCGGTCGGCCCAGGGCGCCGGCGGCAAGGCGGTCTGCGCGGCCAGCGGCGCGGCGAACAGCGCCAGCAGCAAGGCGAAAAGCAGCCTCATCGCGCGTTTCTCAGCCGGTCGAGGATCATCGGCACATCGTCGGCGCGGATATCGCCGATATGCTGATAAGCGATGCGCCCCCTGCCGTCGATCACGAAGGTTTCCGGCACGCCCGACGAACCCAGCGCCATCTGCACGGCACTGCGCGCATCTAGGCCGATGCGGGCATAGGGATTGCCGTAGCGCTTCAGGAATCCGTCGACATCGGGGCGGGCGTCGCGAATGGCGATGGCGTCGATCTCCACCCCGGCCTGGCTGAGCGCCATCAGTTGCGGCGCTTCGGCCGCGCAGGGGACGCACCAGCTCGCGAAGATGTTGAGCAGGCGCGGCTTGCCGGTGGCGAGCTGGGCGCTGGCCAGCGCGGGCCGATCGCTGGCGCCCGCCGGCAAGGCGAAGGCAGGGAGAGGCTGCCCCACCAGTCTGGAATGGATGATACGGTCATCGGGCTGGAACAGGCCGCTGGCGAACAGGCCGATGAAGGCGAGGAACAACAGAAGCGGCAGCCAGATCAGCAGCTTCCTCATGCCATTGCCCTCCGCGCCCGCCATTTCAGCAGCCAGCCGCGACGCTCCCGCCCGACCAGCGCCAACATACCGCCCAGGGCGATCAGGACGCCGCCCAGCCAGATAAGCGTGACGAACGGCTTCCACCAGATGCGCAACTGCCAGCGCCCGCCTTCGACCTCTTCGCCAAGCACGACATAAAGTTGGCCGTTCCAGCGGGTCAGCAACGCCGCTTCGCTGGTGGTGGTCGGCGGCGAGGCGAAGAAGCGCGACTGAGGATGGATCAGTGTCGGCGAACCGCCCCGGTCGACCTCCATGTCCGCCTGGAGCGCGGTCCAGTTATCGCCGGCGATCGGTTGAATCCGCACGAAGCGCAACGTCCATCCGGCGCTCTGGATGGTGTCGCCTGGACGGGCGGCCACCAGCTTCTCGACCGTGAACGCCGAATCACAGGCCATGCCTGCCAGGCTCACCGCACAGCCGAGATGCGCGATCACCATGCCCCAGGTGAAAAGCGGGGTGCGCCAGAGGTTGCGTTTCCAGAGCGGAGCGATGCTCGCGCTTCCCACGGCGATGGCGATCAGAAGGCCGAGGAAAGGCAGGATGCCCACGCGTCCCCAAGCAAAAGTGGTGAGCGCAACGGCTGCGATCACGGCAATGACGGCGGGCACGCGCAATCGCTTCCCGACCGCCGTTGCCCGATCGCGTCGCCAGCGCACCAGCGGCCCTATCGCCAGCGCAACCATCAGCGCCAGCGCGATGGGGCCGGCAATCCGGTCGAAATAGGGCGCGCCGACCGACACTTTGTGGCCGAAGGCTTCGGTCATCAGCGGATAGAGGGTGCCGATCAACACGATGCCCAGAATGACCGACAGGAACAGATTGTTCATGACCAGGAACGTTTCGCGGCTGACCAGTTCGAACGGCGCGCCTTCGCGTACCGATCCGATCCGCCAGCCGAACAGTGCCAGCGCGCCGCCGATATAGATGGCCAGCAGCGCCAGAATGAAACTGCCGCGTTCGGGATCGACGGCGAAGGCATGGACGCTGGTCAGGATACCCGACCGGACCAGGAAGGTGCCGACCATGGACATGGAGAAGGCGATGACCGCCAGCATGACCGTCCAAGCGCGCAGCGCGTCGCGCGTCGCTAGCACGGTGACGCTGTGCAGCAGCGCGGTGGCGGCAAGCCAGGGCATGAGCGAAGCGTTCTCCACCGGGTCCCAGAACCACCAGCCGCCCCAGCCCAGTTCATAATAGGCCCAGTAGCTGCCCGCCGTGATGCCCAGCGTCAGCAGCACCCAGGCGGCCAGCACCCATGGCCGCATGGCGCGGGCGAAGGCAGCGTCCACCTGCCGCGTCAGGAGCGCGCCGATCGCGAAGGAAAAGGCGACCGACAGGCCGACATAACCCAGATAAAGCGTCGGCGGATGGAAGGCGAGGCCGGGGTCCTGCAGCAGGGGATTGAGGCCCTGCCCGTCGGGCGGCGGCGGGTCGATCCGCGCGAAGGGATTGGAGGAAAAGAGCAGGAAGGCGTAAAAGCCAAGGCTGATCGCCGCCTGTCCGCCCAAGGTCGCCATATGCGTATCGCGTCGCAAAGCGCGCTCGAACAGGGCGACGGCGGCCCCGGCGACGCCCATGACCGTGACCCAGAGCAGCATCGACCCTTCATGATTGCCCCAGGTTCCAGCGAATTTGTAGAGCCAGGGCTTCATCGAATGGCTGTTGGTCGCGACAAGCAGCACGGACATGTCGGACCGCATGAAGAGCGTGACGAGCAGCGCAAAGGCGATCGCGGTCAGCACGCCCTGCGCCACGGCGGCGGGACGGACACCGGCCAGCAGTTCGGCCTTGCCTCCCTTCAGGCCCACAAAGGCGAGGACAAGCTGGAGCAACGCCAGCGCGGCGGCGAGCCAGAGGGCGGCCAGGCCGGTTTCGGCGATCATGCGTACTGCCCCCGTGATGGTCGACCTTCATCCTCCCCTGCAAGGGGAGGTGGCAGGGCGTAGCCCTGCCGGAGGAGTGTGGTGCTATCGAGAGGGTGACACCCCTCCACCGGCTTCGCCGGTCCCCCTCCACTTACAGAGGAGGAATGGCGGTGACGCATCCTCACCGCTCCGCCTTCATCTCGTGCGTGGTCTGGTTATAATTCATCCCCTCCAGTTCGCGGGGCATGTAGCGCTCGTCATGCTTGGCGAGCAGGTTGGTCGCGATGAACATGCCTTTGCCGTCGAACGCTCCCTCCGCGACCACGCCGCTGCCCTCCTTGAACAGGTCGGGCGCGATGCCACTGAAGGTGGCGGGCACGGTCGCCTTGCCGTCGGTCACATCGAACCGGATCGTTACGCCGTCGGCGGCGCGCCTGAGGCTGCCCTTCACCACCATGCCGCCCAGACGAATGGCCTTGCCGGACTCCACCCCCTTGGTCTTCACGTCGTTCGGCGCGTAGAAATAGGCGGCCTCGTCCTTCAGCGCCGACGCCGCAAGCAGCCCCGCGCCGATGATCGCCACCAGCGCCGCCAGCGCCAGGATGAGCCGCTGATGCTTCGCCTTCATATTATAGCTTCTCGGCCGCAGCCTCGGCACTGCGCATCGCGCGCCAGCTCAAAAGACTGACGATCGCCGTCCCGACCGTCGTCACCGCATAAGCGGCGATCACGAAAGCCCATTGGTTCATCTTCACCCTCTCGCCAGGCGCTGCATCCGCGCCTCGACCTTGTTCTGCGCCAGTATCGCCCGCATCCGTATCAAGACGATCGCGCCGAACCACAGGGAAAAGCCCAGCAATGTCAGGCCCAGCGGCCACAGCAGCGATCCGTCGATGCTCGATCCGCGCAGCGTGATGCTCGGCCCCTGATGCAGGCTGTTCCACCACACGACCGACCGATTGATGATGGGAATATTGACCGCGCCGACCAGCCCGAAAATGGCGGTGACATTGCTCACCCCGCCCTGCCCCATGGCCTGTCCCTGCCGCGCGCTGGCGTTGGCGAGCGCGATATAGCCGAGATAGAGGAAGAAGAGGATCAACATGGAGGTCATGCGCCCATCCCATTCCCACCAGGTGCCCCAGGTCGGCCGGCCCCAGATGGAGCCGGTCATCAGGCAGATGGCGGTGAAGAGGGCGCCGGGCGCGGCGATGGCGCGGCCCGCCACGGCCGCCAGCGGGTGGCGCCAGACCAGTTGCATCAGCGCGGCGATCGCGATGCCGGTCCAGCCGCCCATGCCCAGCCAGGCCGCAGGGACGTGGATGTAGAGGATGCGCACCGTCTCCCCCTGAAGATAGTCCGCCGGCGTCACGAACAGTCCGCACGCCGCGCCGATCACGATCAACGCCAGACCCGGCCAGAACAGCCAGCCGGTCAGCGGACGCGCGATCTTCAGGAAGCGGGCGGGATTGGCGAAACGATGCATCAGGGCTGCGTGTGTAGCCGCGTGCGATGCAGGGCGCCAGTAGGGCATTTTGCCGATAGCGCCGCCGCGAAATGCCCTTCCCCTGCCCTGGCAAAGGGAACTCGAACCCCGAAACACAAGCTTTGCCTGGCCCGTTCCGCCTTTTTTATGACAGGGAGGCGACAAACGAGGGCCAAGCGACTATATGCGCGCGGAAAGGCGGCCCGCTGGGGCGCGCCAAGAACGGTAACGGACCCGGCTCGCACCCATGTTTACGACCAATCCCTTCGACGACGACAAGTTGCGCGAGGAATGTGGCATTTTCGGCGTTTCCCGCGCGGAAACGGCTTCCGCCATCGTCGCGCTAGGCCTTCATGCGCTGCAGCATCGCGGGCAGGAAGCCGCCGGCATCACCAGCTGGGACGGGCATGATTTCCATACCCACCGGGCGATGGGCCATGTGGCGGGCAATTTCGACCGCGACGAGGTGATTCGCGGCCTGCCCGGCGAGAGCGCGTGCGGCCATGTTCGCTATTCGACCACGGGCGAGACATCGCTGCGCAATGTCCAGCCGCTCTATGCGGAACTCAATTCCGGCGGATTCGCCGTCGCCCATAACGGCAATATCTCCAATGCGATGAAGCTGCGCCGCGAACTGATTCGCCGTGGCTCCATCTTCCAGTCGACCTCCGACACCGAAGTCATCATCCATCTGGTGGCGACCTCCAGCTACCGGACCCTGCTCGACAAGTTCATCGACGCGCTCAAGCAGATCGAGGGCGCTTATTCGCTGATCGTGATGACGCCCGAGGGCATGATCGCCTGCCGCGATCCGCTGGGCATCCGTCCGCTGGTGATGGGCAAGCTGGGTGACGCGACCATCTTTGCGTCGGAAACCGTGGCGTTCGACGTGGTCGGCGCGGACTATGTCCGCACGATCGATCCGGGCGAACTGGTGATCGTCACCAATGAAGGCGACATCCGCACGCACCGCCCGTTCGGCGACACGCACGCGCGCCCCTGCATCTTCGAGCATGTCTATTTCAGCCGTCCCGATTCGATCGTCGATGGCTCCAGCGTCTATTCGGTGCGCAAGGCGATCGGCGCGCAGCTGGCGATCGAGAATCCGGTCGACGCCGACTATGTCATCCCGGTGCCCGACAGCGGCGTGCCCGCAGCGATCGGCTATGCCCAGCAATCGGGCATTCCCTTCGAACTGGGCATCATCCGGTCGCATTATATCGGACGCACCTTCATCCAGCCGGGCGACAAGGTCCGCCATCTGGGCGTGAAGCTGAAACATAATGCCAACCGCGCGCTGATCGAAGGCAAGCGGATCGTGCTGATCGACGATTCGATCGTGCGCGGCACCACCAGCCTCAAGATCGTGCAGATGATGCGCGAAGCCGGCGCGGCCGAGGTGCATATGCGCATCGCATCGCCCCCGACCAAGCATAGCTGCTTCTATGGCGTCGACACGCCCGAACGAACCAAGCTGCTGGCGCACAAGCTGGACATTGGCGGGATGCAGGATTTCATCCACGCCGACAGCCTGGCGTTCATCTCGATCGACGGCCTCTACAAGGCGTTGGGCGAGACAAAGCGCGCGGACATCCGGCCGCAATATTGCGACGCCTGCTTCACTGGCGACTATCCCACTACCCTGACCGATCAGGACGATGTGGTCGTGACCAATCAGTTGGAACTGCTCGCCGAGCGGGTGGTCTGATGCTGGGAGGGCGGCCCGTCGGGCGGCCCATTCTCCTTGCAGGCTCACGGATTTGTCGCGCCCTGCGGCCAGTTCTCGATCCTGTTCTCATTTTCTTTCCAGAACATGCCCTCCCGCAGGGCGAACGGAGCATGGATGTCTGATCTCCCCCTTTCCGGCAAACTGGCTCTGGTCACAGGCGCGAGTCGCGGCATCGGCGCAGCGACGGCGGAGGCATTGGCGGCGGCGGGCGCGCATGTCGTGCTGACGGCGCGGACCAGCGGCGGGCTGGAGGAAGTGGAGGAACGCATCCACCAGGCCGGCGGCCATGCGACGATCGCGCCGCTCGACCTGACCGATGGCGAGAGTATCGGCCGTCTGGCGCAGGCGATCGGCGGTCGCTGGCAGGCGCTCGACATTCTCGTCCTCAACGCCGCGACTTTGGGATCGCTGGCGGCGGTGCAGGCGATCGACGCCAAGGAATTTGCACGAGTGCTGACCCTCAATGTCGGCGCGCCGCAAGCGCTGATCGCGGCGTTCGACGGCATGTTGCGCGCGAGCGGCGATGCGCGCGTCGTGGCGCTCACATCCTCGGTCGCGGCGCCGCGCGCCTATTGGGGCGCCTATGGCGCGTCCAAGGCGGCGCTGGAGACATTGGTCGGCGCCTATGGTGAGGAAGTGAAGAATATTTCCGCCATCCGCACCCATATCGTCGATCCGGGCGCGACCCGCACCGCGATGCGCGCCCGCGCCTTTCCCGGCGAAGACCCGGCAAGCCTGAAGGGGCCGGAAGCGGTGGCGGAGGCCATTGTCCGGCTGGTCCTGGCCGACACGCCGACCGGGCACAGGATGCGGGTCGAGGGCTAAGGGTCAGGCGGGCCGGACCAGGGTCACTTGCGCCACGTCGATCCCGCCGCCGCGAAAGCCGCCTTCGCAATACATCAGATAATAGCGCCATAAGGCCACGAAATGCTGGTCGAAGCTGGATGGCAGCCGACCTTCCTCGATCGCCCGGTCGAAGCGCTGCCGCCACCGCCGCAAGGTTTCCGCATAGTGAAGACCGAAGCGATGCACATCATGCCATTCCAGCCCCTGCCGTTCCGCCAGTGCGCGGAATCGGCTTTCGGAAATCAGCATCCCGCCGGGGAAAATATAGGTCTGGATGAAGTCGGCGCCCCGCGCATAGCCTTCGAAAATCGCGTCATCGATCAGGATATACTGGATCGCGGCCCTGCCGCCGGGCTTCAGCAGCCGGTGGATCGCTTCCAGATAGGCGGGCCAGTAGCGCTGGCCGACCGCTTCGACCATTTCAACGCTGGCGACGGCGTCATAACGCCCCTGCGCATCGCGATAATCGGTCAACAGGATTTGCGCGCCTGAGCCGAGCCGATCGCGGGCATAATCCGCCTGTTCGGTGGACAGGGTCAGCCCGGTGTAACGGATCGCCCGCCGCTCCATCGCCCGCTCCGCCAGACCGCCCCAGCCGCAGCCGATTTCCAACAACGCATCGCCATCCTTCAGGTCCAGCCGGTCGAGGATCGCGTCCACCTTTCGCTGCTGCGCCTGCTTCAGGCTTTCGATTCTGCTGTCAGGATCGAGAAACAAGCCACTGGAATAATGCATATTCTCGTCAAGCCAAAGGCTGTAGAAGTCGTTCCCCAGATCATAATGATAGGCGATGTTGTGGCGCGATCCAGCGCGGCTGTTGCGCCGCACCCAATGCGCCACACGCCCGATCCAGCGCGCCGGGCCGCGCGCGCGCGCCACCTGTCCCAGCGGCACGGCGTTGCGCATGAAGAGAGCGAACAATGGCACCGGGTCCGGGCTTGACCATTCCCCCGCCGCCCACGCGCGATACCAGCCCGCAGACCCCGAACTGGCGAGACGGATCAACGCGCGCCAGTCATGGAGATGGACAATGCAGGACGGGCCATCGGCGCGGCCGCCAAGCAAGCGCCCGGTTCCGTCGGGCAAGCTGGCTTCGAGCATTCCCTGTTCCAGCCCGAGATCGATCCGATCAAGCAGGCGGTGGAAGACCGGCGCCACCCACCGCGCGAGCCAGCCCGAAATGCCACTGCGGGGCGGGCGCCGGACGGAAAGGGCGCGCCGGCCGCGTCGGGGATCGATGGCATTCATGAGATCGATCCTGCAACAAGGTGAACGGCGCTGCAATCATAGCTCTCCCGAAATATGCGCCGTGGCTCCTACGTTTCAGCCGACCAAAGAGACATATTGCCGGGATTGACGCGCCGCAAATCGGACGAACTGCGATTCGATCAATGGACGTGGAGAGCACTGCCGCTTATCCTGTCCAGGTCAGCGTTAAATGCCGGCTGCCTCCTGGGGTGGGGACCAGCCTGCAGCAAATATCAGGGGACCCATGGCTTCAATGCCGAATGATCAGGAATTGGGATACCGACCCTGCGTCGGGATCATGCTCGTTAACATGGATGGCAAGATTTTCGTCGGGCAGCGGCTCGATAATGCGGTCGAAGCCTGGCAGATGCCACAGGGCGGCATTGATGAAGGCGAAGATCCCAAGGCCGCAGCTTTCCGCGAATTGTTCGAGGAGACGGGGATCGTCCGCGACCATGTCGAGATCATCGCCACGTCCAGGGATGAGCATTTCTATGACCTGCCGGCCGAACTGATCGGCAAGCTGTGGGGCGGAAAATATCGCGGCCAGCGGCAGCAATGGTTCCTGGCCCGTTTCCTGGGCAAGGACAGCGACATCGATATCCAGACCAAGGACCCCGAGTTTCGCGACTGGAAATGGACCGCGCCGGATACGCTGCCCGAGTTGATCGTGCCTTTTAAGCGCAAACTCTATCGCGACATTTTGCAGGAGTTCGGGGCGCTTATCTGAGGTCCCCCTTTGAAAAGGGGGTTAAAATCCGCTGCCGGGTCAGTAAAAAGGCGACATGCGCGCCTTTCTCGTTTCACTGCCTCTGCTGCTCCCTGCCCCGGCCCTTGCCGCCGACGTCCTGCTGCCGCCAGCAGTGCGCGAGATGTTGGAAGCAGCGATCGCCAATGGCAATGAAACGGAAATAGCGACCGTCGCCAAGATCGCCAGACAGACCAATCCCGAATCGGCCGGAGAAATCCAGCGGATGGTCACTAGCTGGAAGGAACGCACACAGGCGACGCACGACACCCTGATTCGCGAGGCCCGCTTCACCGAACTGTGGACCGGGCGAATCGAGGCAGGCGGATTCCGCTCCACCGGCTCCACCAGCGAAATCGGCATCAGCGTCAACGCGACGGTGTCCCGCACCGGATTGCAATGGACCCACAAGCTGACGGCCAGCACCGACTATCGCCGCGCCAATGGCGTGACGTCGCGCGAGCGCTATTTCGGCAGCTATGAGCCGCGCTACGAATTCGATCCGCGCGGATTCATTTATGGTCTCGGCCAGTTCGAACGAGATACGTCGATCGGTTATGACGAACGCTATACCGGATCGGTCGGCGTTGGTTACAAGCTGGTCATGAGTAAGCCGCTCGACCTGTCGGTCGATATTGGTCCGTCGGTGCGTCATGCCAAATATCTGACCGGCGAGCGCGAAACCAAGCTGGGCGCACGCGGATCGATGGCGCTGGCGTGGCGCGCTTCCCCCACGCTGACCTTCAAGCAGACCGCCGCCGGTTACGCCGAAAGGGATGTCTATTCGCTCAATTCGCTGACATCGCTCGAAACCAAGGTCGCATCGCGCTGGTCCGCCGCCATCTCCTACAATGTTCAATATGAATCGGAGACGATGCTTTCGGCGCGGGACTTCGACACGCTCAGCCGCCTCACCCTGACATATGATTTCTGAACGACGCAATTTTCGTGCGGGGGTGGAGGCGTGGGCCGGGGTCTGATAGACCCTTGCAATGACCCCTTTGTCTCCTGCCGAACATAGGCTTTTGGATCACGCGGCGGCCGCGCCCATGCTGCGCCAGGTGGAAGATTGGGCTGCGATCAACAGTGGATCGCGCAATCTGGATGGGCTCGCGCGCATGGTGGACGGGCTGACCGACGCCTTCGCCATCCTGCCGGGAGTCATCCGGCTGGTGGATGGCGCATCGGTCGAAAGCGTCGCACCCGACGGGCGCATTCAAACCGTCGCCCATGGTCGCCACCTGCATCTGGCCGTACGTCCCGATGCCCCCATCCGTCTTCTGCTTACCGGGCATATGGACACGGTCTTTGCCGCCGATCATCCATTCCAGCAACAATGCTGGCTGGAGCCGGGTGTGTTGACCGGTCCCGGCGTCGCCGACATGAAGGGTGGCATCGCCGTCATGCTGGCGGCGCTGGCGGCGATCGAACGATCGGATGCGCCTGCAACGCTGGGCTATGACGTGGTCATCAACAGCGACGAGGAAGTCGGCAGCCCATCCTCCGCCTCGCTTCTGCGCGAAGCAGCGCAGGGGAAAGTCGCAGCCTTCACCTATGAACCCGCCCTCCCCGATGGCACGTTGGCCGGCGCGCGGGCGGGCAGCGGCAATTTCTCCGTCATTGTTACCGGGCGCAGCGCCCATGCCGGGCGCAACCCGGACGAGGGCCGCAACGCGCTACTGGCGGCAGCGGATCTGGCGCTGCGGCTGAAGGCCGGCAGCGGAACCGGATTTTCCTGCAACCCGGCCAAGATCGACGGTGGCGGCCCGAATAATGTCGTGCCCGACCATGCGGTGTTGCGGGTCAATTTCCGCCCCAGGACACCTACGGATGAGCTGGCCGCCCGCGCCCTGATCGATGCCGCGATGGCCGCGGTCGCTCGGCAGCATGACGTCAGCCTGCATCTGCATGGCGGCTTCGGCCGCCCGCCCAAGCCGATGGACGAGAAAGCGGAAAGATTGTTCGGACTGGTCCGGCAATGCGGTGAGGATATCGGACTTTCCATTGGCTGGCGCGACACGGGTGGGGTTTGCGACGGCAATAATATCGCCGCCTGTGGCGTGCCGGTGGTCGACACGATGGGCGTGCGCGGCGGCAGCATCCATAGCGACGCCGAATTTCTGCTGACCGACAGTCTGGCCGAGCGCGCTCAACTGTCGGCGCTGGCCATCTGGCGGATCGCGCAGGGACGGTTTCAACCGGGACAGGATATAAGAAAGGGGATGACCGCTTGAGCTTCATCATGCGCATCGCGCGCGCGGACGATCTGCAAACGCTTTATGAGATGGCGAAACTGACCGGAGGCGGCTTCACCAACCTGCCCCCCGACCGCAAGGCGCTGGCCGCAAAGCTGGAGCGCACCGAAAAGGCGCTGGCGCGACAAAGCGAGGGCATTGAAGACGAACTGATCGTCATGGTGCTGGAAAATGTCGAGACCGGACAGGTCCGCGGAACCTGTCAGATATTCTCGACCGTGGGACAGAGCTGGCCTTTCTATTCCTACCGGTTGGGGGTGCTGACCCAGCATAGCCGGGAATTGGGCCGCACTTTTCGCGCGCAGATGCTGTCGCTCACTACCGATCTGGAAGGATCGGTCGAGGTTGGCGGCCTGTTCCTCCATCCGCGCGAACGCGCCGAGGGGCTGGGCCTGCTGCTGGCGCGCAGCCGTTATCTCTATATCCGGGGTCATCGCGCGCGCTTCGGCGACCGGGTGATCGCGGAACTGCGCGGCGTCATCGATGAAGCGGGCGGATCGCCCTTCTGGGACGGGCTTGCCGGGCGCTTCTTCGGCATGAGCTTCCAGGAGGCGGATGAGTTCAATGCCGTGAACGGCAACCAGTTCATTGCCGACCTGATGCCCAAGACGCCCATTTACACCGCAATGCTCACCGACAGTGCGCGGGCAGTCATCGGCCTGCCCCATCCCAATGGCCGCGCGGCGATGCGGATGCTGGAGACGGAGGGCTTCGACAATGCCGGCTATGTCGATATCTTCGACGGCGGCCCGACGATGGTCGGACAGATCGACCAGTTGAAGACGATCGCGGCGGCACGCGACGTTAGCCTGGCGGCCACGCATGAGAAGGGCGGCGACAAGATGCTGATCGCGACCGGACGGCTGGCCGATTATCGCTGCACCTGGGGTTTCGTACAGGAGGGCGCCGACGGTGCGATCTCGCTCGACACCGGCAGTGCGGCCCGGCTCGGGCTGGACATTGGCGAGACTTTCACCATGGCGGGGCGGGCATGAGCGTTACCGAGATCAATTTCGACGGGCTGATCGGGCCGAGCCACAATTATGCGGGTCTGAGCCTGGGCAATCTCGCCTCCGCCCGCAATGCCGGAGCCATGTCGCAACCGCGTGCGGCGGCGCTCCAGGGCATAGAGAAGATGCGCGGCAATATCCGGCTGGGGCTGAAACAGGGCATTTTCCTGCCGCAATGGCGCCCCGACGGCGCGTGGCTCGCGCGGCTGGGCACCGATGTCGGGGAGGCGGAGCCGCATATACGGGCAGCCGCCATGTCGGCCTCCTCCATGTGGGCGGCCAATGCGGCCACCGTATCGCCCGCCGCCGATACCCAGGACGGGCGGACGCACCTGACCGTCGCGAACCTGGTCACCATGGCGCATCGCAGCCATGAATGGCCGCAAACACTGGCGCAATTGCGGGTCGCCTTTTCCGACCAGCGCGCCTTTGCCGTTCATGAACCCGTTCCCCCGCCTTTTGGCGACGAGGGCGCCGCCAATCATATGCGGCTGACCGAACGGCACGATCTGCCGGGCGTCGAAGTCTTCGTTTACGGCCAGTCGGGTGGCCCCTTCCCTGCCCGCCAGCATGTGGAAGCGAGCAGGTCGGTCGCGCGCCTCCATGGCATCGATCCGGCACGCACCCTGTTCGTGCAGCAGTCGGAAGAAGCGATCGCGGCCGGCGCCTTTCACAATGACGTGGTCGCCGTCGCCAATGAACGGGTGCTCTTCACCCATGAACGCGCCTTTGCCGACAAGCCACTCTTCTATGCGCGGCTGCGGGAAGCCCTGCCCTGTGTCGAGATCGTTGAAGTGCCCGCGAGCGCGGTCAGTCTGGCCGATGCGATCAGAAGCTATTTGTTCAACGCGCAACTGGTGACGCTGCCGGACAGCACGATGGCGCTGATCCTGCCGACCGAGGCGCAGGAGACGCCGGCGGTCTGGAGATGGCTGCAACAGATGGTCGCGGGCAATGGCCCGATCCGTCGGCTCGTCCCCGTCGACGTGCGCCAATCCATGGCCAATGGCGGCGGCCCCGCCTGCTTGCGCCTGCGAGTCGTGGCCGATCCCGCCCAAGTCGACCCCCGTTTTCTGGTTGATGAGGCCAAGCTGGATGCTATTGCGGGCATAGTGTCCAATTATTGGCCAGAATCCATCGCTCCAGAGGATTTGGGCGACACACGGCTGATTGCGCGGATCGAGCAATCATGGTTAGCCCTTGTTGACCATTTGCAGCTTTCGGGCGACCTGGCCCCCTGACCGCAAGGGGCCGGCGCCGGACGGGACGACCATGGAACGGATCAAGAGCCTCTTCACCATCAAGACCAAGTTCGAGGCGTTTCTGGTCATTTACGCGCTGGCGCTGGGCGCTGCCGAACGGGGTGTCGCCTATATGCAGCAATATCCGGGCGCGGGCGGCCAGTTGCTGGCGCTCGCTTGTTCGGGCGCGGTCTTCATGGCAGGCGGCATGATCATCGACGCGCTGGAATATCGGCGGGGCATCTGAGCGCCGCCGCATCATCGACGCCCATCACCACGCCCTTGCCCTCTCCGCTGCCGCCCGGCAGGAGGGAGCGATGGGCGCTATCATGTTGCAGGGAACCGGATCGGACGTTGGCAAGTCGGTGCTGGTCGCCGGACTATGCCGGGCGCTGGTGCGGCGTGGCTATCGGGTCCGGCCGTTCAAGCCGCAGAACATGTCCAACAATGCCGCCGTGACGAGCGACGGCGGCGAAATCGGCCGCGCGCAGGCGTTGCAGGCCATCGCTTGCGGCGTAGCGCCCCATAGCGACATGAATCCGGTGCTTCTGAAACCCCAGGCCGACCGGACGTCGCAACTGGTCGTCCATGGCAAGGTGCGCGGCACGCTGGGATCAGGCAATTATCGTGCTGCGCGGGGGCAATTGCTGGGCGCGGTGCTGGAAAGCTATGAACGGTTGCGGGCAGACAGCGACATTGTCGTCGTGGAAGGCGCGGGATCGCCGGCCGAGATTAACCTGCGCGCCGGGGACATCGCCAATATGGGCTTTGCCCGCGCCGCCAACGTGCCGGTGGTTCTGGTCGGGGATATCGACCGGGGCGGCGTGATCGCGGCGGTCGTCGGCACGCGGACGGTGATCGATCCCGAGGATGCGGCGATGATCCGCGGTTTTCTGATCAACAAGTTTCGCGGCGAACCGGCGCTGTTCGAGGACGGCTATCGCCAGATCGAGCAGCTATCGGGCTGGCGCGGCATGGGCGTGGTGCCCTGGCTGGACGCCGTGGCGCGATTGCCGAGCGAGGATGCCGTGGTGCTGGAGCGGCGCCTTTTTTCTGTTGAGGCGCCGCTGATCATCGCCTGCCCGGTGCTGCCGCGCATCTCCAATTTCGATGATCTCGATCCGCTGAAGCTGGAGCCTGCGGTCGACCTGCGCATGATCGGACCGGGCCAGCCCGTCCCGGCCGAAGCGGCGCTGGTGATCCTGCCCGGCTCCAAGGCGACGGTGGCCGACTTGCGCGCGCTGGTGGCGCAGGGATGGGACATCGACATTCGCGCCCATCATCGGCGCGGCGGCGCAGTGCTGGGCATATGCGGCGGCTATCAGATGCTGGGCCGCACGATCAGCGATCCAGATGGCCTGGAGGGGTCAGCCGGCGCGATCGACGGATTGGGCCTGTTGGATGTGGAGACTGTGCTGAGCGGAACCAAGACGCTGGAAGCCGTGAACGGGCGGGCGCTGGGGGTCGGCTTTGGCGGCTATGAAATGCATATGGGGCAGACTCATGGTCCAGACTGCGCGCGGCCTTTCTCCCTGCTGGACGGGCGACCCGATGGCGCAATCAGTCGCGATGGGCGGGTCATGGGCAGTTATGTTCATGGACTGCTCGCCAGCACGGAATTGCGCGATGCGTTGCTGCGGCGGCTGGGCGGACGATCGGCAGGCGAGGATTATGATCTGTCGGTCGAGAATGCGCTGGACGAGATCGCAGCGCTGCTGGAGGCGCATGTCGATATCGACGCCCTTATCACGCTGGCAACAGGCTTAGGATCATGAAAAAGGCGACCGAAGCCGCCTTGTTTTCCCAGCTTTTTAGGAGATGGCGCACCCGGAACGATTCGAACGTCCGACCCTCAGATTCGTAGTCTGATGCTCTATCCAGCTGAGCTACGGGTGCGTTTTCTCTGACAAGACGCAGGCTTGAAGCCCCGCCTCACCGCATTTTCCAAATGGCGCACCCGGAACGATTCGAACGTCCGACCCTCAGATTCGTAGTCTGATGCTCTATCCAGCTGAGCTACGGGTGCGTTTTCTCTGACAAGACGCAGGCTTGAAGCCCCGCCTCACCGCATTTTCCAAATGGCGCACCCGGAACGATTCGAACGTCCGACCCTCAGATTCGTAGTCTGATGCTCTATCCAGCTGAGCTACGGGTGCGTTGTCTCTGACCCGACGCAGGCTTGAAGCCCCGCCTCACCGCATTTTCCAAATGGCGCACCCGGAACGATTCGAACGTCCGACCCTCAGATTCGTAGTCTGATGCTCTATCCAGCTGAGCTACGGGTGCGTTGGAGACGCGCTGATAGAAGTGCCCGACCGATTGGGCAAGCCCCTTTTTACACTTTTCCTACGGTTAAATCGACCGCTCCGTCCGGGCGGCAACCTTTGCCCCCTTTCCCCGTTCAGGACACAGGAAAGGATGCCATTATGAGCTTCACCATGAACGAACTGGCGCTGCTGCTGATCGCTTTGATCGTCGGCTGGCTGCTGGGCCTGATGATGAGCGGCCGCGGCAAATATCGGAGATATTGGCGCGACGAGCAGATCGCCCACCGCACTGCCATCAAGGAACGAGATGCGCGGATCGAGGCGGCGAATGTGCGGATCGCCGAACTGGAACGCCAGTCGGCCGGTCCGATCGGCCCCGGCACCGCCACGGCGGTCGCAGGCGCCGTCCATGGCCGCGACGACCTCAGCCGGATCCGGGGCATCAGCCAGTCGCAGGAGGTCGCGCTCAACGAGGCTGGCTATCATCGCTTCAGCCAGATCGCCGCGATCAATGCCGAGCAGGAAGCGACGCTGGAGGCGCGGTTGGGCCTGAAACCCGGCACCATCGCCCATGAGGACTGGCGCGGTCAGGCCGTGGAACTGGACCGCGGCGACAAGCCCGGCCTCTTCAGCCGTCTGACTGGGTCGGCCTGAACGAAAAAGGGCGGGGTGTCGGCCCCGCCCTTCCCGTCCTATTTCTTCGCCAGCGCCGCCTGCGCCGCCGCCAGACGGGCGATCGGCACGCGATAGGGCGAGGCCGAAACATAATCGAGGCCGGTCTGCTCGCAGAAGGCGATCGAGGCCGGGTCGCCGCCATGCTCGCCGCAAATGCCGAGCTTGATGCCCGGACGGGTCGCCCGGCCCCGTTCGGCGGCGAGTTCGATCAACTGGCCCACGCCTTCCACATCGATGCTGACAAACGGGTCGCGGGCGAAGATGCCCTTGTCGACATATTGGGTCAGGAAACGGCCCGCATCGTCGCGGCTGATACCGATGGTCGTCTGCGTCAGGTCGTTGGTGCCGAAGGAGAAGAATTCGCCGACTTCGGCGATCTCGCCCGCCTTCAGCGCCGCGCGCGGCAGTTCGATCATCGTGCCGACCAGATAGTCGACCGACGCGCCCTGTTCGGCGAAGACGTCCTTGGCGACCTGATCGACGATCGCCTTCATCAGCTCCAGCTCCTTCTTCGTGGCGACGAGCGGGATCATGACTTCGGGGATCGGCGCTTGCCCGCTGCGCTGCTTCACGATCAGCGCGGCTTCGAAGATGGCGCGGGCCTGCATTTCGTATATTTCGGGATAGGTGACGCCCAGGCGGCAACCGCGATGGCCCAACATCGGGTTGAATTCATGCAGTTCGGCGGCGCGGCGCTTGAGCGTGTCAACGCTGACGCCGGCGCCCTTGGCCACTTCCTCGAACTCCGCCTCGCCATGCGGCAGGAATTCGTGCAGCGGCGGATCGAGCAGACGGATGGTGACGGGCAGGCCCGCCATCACCATGAAAATCTGCGCGAAATCGTCCCGCTGTTCGGGCAGCAGCTTGTCGAGCGCGGCGCGGCGGCCCTTTTCGCTGTCGGCCAGGATCATTTCACGCACAGCGGTGATGCGGGCCGCGTCGAAGAACATATGCTCGGTGCGGCAAAGGCCGACGCCTTCCGCGCCGAAATCGCGGGCGGTCTGGCAGTCGAGCGGAGTTTCGGCATTGGCGCGGACCTTGAGGCGACGGACCTTGTCGGCCCAGGCCATCAGGATGCCGAAGTCGCCGGCCAGTTCGGGCTGCACGGTCGGCACTTCGCCTGCCATGACTTCGCCGGTGGCGCCGTCGATGGTCAGGATATCGCCTTCCTTGAGCGAACGGTCGCCAATGCGCAGGATCTTGTTTGTATTGTCGATCGACAGGCTGCCCGCGCCCGAAACGCAGGGACGGCCCATGCCGCGCGCCACCACGGCGGCGTGGCTGGTCATGCCGCCGCGCGCGGTCAGGATGCCCTTGGCCGCGTGCATCCCATGGATGTCTTCCGGGCTGGTCTCCACGCGGACGAGGATAACGGCGTCACCCAGTTCGTTGCGGCGTTCGGCGGTGTCAGCGTCGAAGACGATGAGGCCACTGGCCGCGCCCGGCGAGGCGGGCAGGCCCTTGGTCAGCACGTCGCGCGGCGCCTTGGGATCGAGCGTCGGGTGGAGAAGCTGGTCGAGCGCGGCGGGATCGACACGGGCGACGGCTTCTTCCTCGGTGATGAGGCCTTCACTGGCCATGTCGACCGCGATCTTGAGCGCGGCCTTGGCGGTGCGCTTGCCTGAACGGGTCTGGAGCATCCAGAGCTTGCCCTGCTGCACCGTGAACTCGATGTCCTGCATGTCGCGATAATGTTTTTCGAGGATCTCGAACACCCGCGCCAGTTCGGCATAGGTTTCGGGCATCGCCTCTTCCATCGACAGCGGCTTGGCCCCTGCCCGCTCGCGCGCCTGCTTCGTCAGATATTGCGGCGTGCGGATGCCCGCGACCACGTCCTCGCCCTGGGCGTTGATCAGATATTCGCCATAATAGGCATTCTCGCCGGTGGCGGGATCGCGGGTGAAGGCCACGCCCGTCGCAGAGGTGTCGCCCATATTGCCGAACACCATCGCCTGCACGTTGACGGCGGTGCCCCAGTCACCGGGAATCGAGTTCAGACGGCGATAGACCTTGGCGCGATCGGCTTGCCAGCTGCCGAACACGGCGCTGATCGCGCCCCAGAGCTGGTCATGGACATCCTGCGGGAAGGGCTTGTTCCAGAGCTTGGCGACCAGCGCCTTATATTCGGTGACGAGCGCCTTCCAGTCGTCGGCGGTCATTTCCGTGTCGAGCGTGTAACCCTGATCTTCCTTGGCGATTTCAAGGGCTTCCTCGAACGCGCCATGATCCAGTTCCAGAACGACGTCCGAATACATCTGGATGAAGCGGCGATAGCTGTCCCAGGCGAAACGTTCATCGCCCGACGCGGCGGCGAGGCCCAGCACGGTTTCGTCGTTGAGGCCGAGGTTGAGGACGGTGTCCATCATGCCCGGCATGGAGATGCGCGCGCCCGAGCGGACCGACACCAGCAGCGGGTCGGCCTTGTCCCCGAACGTCTTGCCGGTGACGCCTTCGATATGGGCGATGCCGTTCGAGACTTCGGCCTTCAGGCTTTCAGGATAGACGCCGCCATCGGTATAATAGCGAGTGCACATTTCGGTGGTGATGGTGAAGCCCGGCGGCACCGGCAGGCCGATCGCGGCCATGCCATCGAGGTTCGCGCCCTTACCGCCCAGCAGATTCTTGTCGCCATTCCCCCCGTCATTCACGCCACCGCCAAAACGATAGACATAGCGGGTCGAAGTGCTGCTCATCTGGGCCTCTTCCATCATTACCATATACCGGCTCTCCTGCACTGATTGCCGAGTTGTGCGTTGCAACAATAGTGTCGTAATTAGCGACTTAATGCTTGAGGGGATAGGAAATATCCCGCCTAATTTCGCATATTCCCCGTTAATTCTGGAATATCGTTTCCTTATCCCGTAATTTTCGAAAAGTCGGCGACATTGTGCACTGCATCACGCACCCGCGCCAGCAGCGCGAGGCGAGTCGTGCGTTTGGCCGGATCGGCATCATCGACCGTGACGCTATCAAAGAAGGCATCGATCGGCGCGCGCAGCGTCGCGAGCGCGGCCATGGCGTCTTCGAAGCGTTCATCCGACACAGCCTCCGCCGCTCGCGGTTCCGCCGCATCGAGCGCGGCGATCATATCAGCTTCCGCTTTTTCGGGTTCGTAGGAAAGGGAAAAAGCGCCGTTCGTTTCGAGCGAAGTCGAGAAACCATCGGTTGCGCTATCCGTGTCTCGACTACGCTCGACACGAACGGAAGTGGGATCGTCCTTCTTGAGGATGTTGGCGGCGCGCTTGTAGCCAGCAAGCAGGTTGGCGCCGTCGTCGGTCGCCACGAAGGACTGGAGCGCCTTCACGCGCGCGAGCAGGCGGACGAGATCGTCCTCACCACCAAGCGCGAACACCGCGTCGATCAGGTCGTGACGGACGCCGGCTTCCTTCTGCTGGACCTTGAGGCGGTCGATAATAAAGGAGAAAGTGTCCATAGAGAGCGATTCAGCAACACGATGCAGATTCTGCTGATCGACCACCGCAGCCTGTTCGCGAGTTTCACCGTCACCAAACCCGTGGCCATATATCTCTTCAAAAAGAGCGAAAGCATCTGTCGCTGGTGACAACAGCGCCGAACCTTCAAACATTTTTACGAGCGGAACACGAAGTCCACCCGTCAGCACAATTGCTATCAGGCCGAGAGCGGCCCGCCTGAGCGCAAACGGATCTCTGGAGCCCGTCGGCTTCTCGTCGATTGCAAAAAAGCAACTGATGGTATCGAGCTTGTCCGCCAGCGACACCGCCACCGTGACCGGAGCAGTCGGCACGTCATCGCCCTGCCCGACCGGCTTGTAATGGTCGCGGATGGCGTCGGCAACGGCGTCGGGCAGGCCTTCCGCGCGGGCATAATAGCCGCCCATCACGCCCTGCAATTCGGGGAACTCGCCGACCATTTCGGTGACGAGATCTGCCTTGGCGAGGCGCGCGGCCTGTTCGGCGAGGTCGGCCAGCGCCTTTTTATCCTCGTCATTCCCGCGAAGGGGGGAAGCTATCTCCAGCGCTGTGTCCGGATGCGAGGTCGGGAGATGGGCCCCCGCCTTCGCGGGGGTGACGGTTGTGGTGGGGGTGACAATCCCCTCTTCCACCAGCCAGCGGGCAAGCTTGGCGACGCGCTCGACCTTGTCGGCGACGGTGCCCAGCTTTTCGTGGAAGGTGATGCGCTCCAGCTTTTTCGCGTGATCGGCGAGCTTCGTCTTGCGGTCCTGCTCCCAGAAGAAGCGGGCGTCGCTCAGACGCGCGGCCAGCACCTTGCGGTTGCCGGCGATGATCGCCGCGCCGCCATCTTTCGCCTCGATATTGGCGGTGCAGATGAAGGCGGGTGCCAGCTTCCCCGCCGCGTCGCGCAGCACGAAATATTTCTGGTTGATGCGCAGCGTCAGCTGGATGACTTCGGGCGGCACTTCCAGGAAGGCCGGGTCGAAATCGCCGAGCAGCGGCACCGGCCATTCGGTCAGGCCCGCATTCTCCGCGACCAGCCCCTTATCCTCGATCACGCTATAGCCATGCACGGCGGCCGCTTCGGCCGACTTCGCCTCGATGATCGACTGGCGCTCCTGATGGCTGACGATCACATGGCAGGCACGCAGCTTTTCGGCATAGTCATGCGCACCGCCGATGGTGATTTCGCCCGGATGATGGAAGCGATGGCCCAGCGTGGCGTAGCCGCTAGTGATGCCCTCCATCTCGATGTCGACCAGGTCTTCGCCCAGGATCGCGACGATGCCCTGCAACGGGCGGACCCAGCGCAGGCTTTCGGTCGTCTGGCTGGCGACGCCCCACCGCATCGACTTGGGCCAGGGGAAGGCGCGGATCACGGCGGGCACGGCTTCGGCCAGCACGTCGGCGGTAGCACGGCCGGGCTTGTTCACGACAGCGAAATAGACATCTTCGCGGACCTCAAGCTGGTCCTGGGTCAGGCCGGTCTTGCGCAGAAAGCCTTCGAGCGCCTGCGCGGGGGCGCTGGTGCGCGGGCCTTTATATTCCTCGCTCACCTCCGCGGTTTCGAGCGGCAGGTTGCGGGCGATCAGCGCCAGGCGGCGCGGCGTGACGAAGCTGTCGATGGCTTCGGGCTTGAGGCCGGCCTTCGCCAGCTCTTCGGTGAAGAGGCGTGCGAGGTCGTCGGAGGCCTTAAGCTGCATCCGGGCCGGAATTTCTTCACAGCGCAGTTCGAGGAGGAAATCGGTCATGCTGAAATATTCCGTTCGTCTCGAGCGAAGGCGAGAGACGTGAAGGACAGGCGGTGCGAACGTGTCTCGACTTCGCTCGACACGAACGGCTGTTGGTGAACTGCCGATTGCATCACGCAGCCCACCCGTTCACTTCCATCCACTTTTCGCAAGCACCCTTGGCGAGGTCGCGAACGCGGCCGATATAGCTGGCGCGTTCCTGCACCGAAATGACGCCGCGCGCCTGGAGCAGGTTGAACACATGGCTCGCCTTGATCGCCTGGTCATAGGCGGCGAGCGGAAGGCCGGCTTCAAGGCTCGCCTTGCACTCAGCTTCGGCGTCCCTGAACCAGCGGAACAGCTTTTCGGTGTCGGCGATCTCGAAATTCCATTTCGACATCTGCTGCTCATTGGCGAGAAACACGTCGCCATAGGTGACACCGGCGTCGTTGAATTTCAGGTCGTAGACGCTGTCGACGCCCTGAATATACATGGCGAGGCGCTCAAGGCCGTAGGTCAGCTCGCCCGCGACCGGCTTGCAGTCGAAACCGCCCATCTGCTGGAAATAGGTGAACTGGGTGACTTCCATGCCGTCGCACCAGACTTCCCAGCCAAGCCCCCAGGCGCCCAGCGTCGGGCTTTCCCAGTCATCCTCGACGAAGCGGATATCGTGGACCAGCGGATCGATGCCGATTTCCTTGAGCGACCCCAGATACAGTTCCTGAAGGTTCGCCGGGCTGGGCTTCATGATCACCTGATATTGGTAATAATGCTGGAGCCGGTTGGGATTTTCGCCGTAGCGACCGTCGGTCGGGCGACGGCTGGGCTGCACATAGGCGGCGTTCCAGGCGTTGGGGCCTAGGCTGCGCAGCGTGGTCGCGGGGTGGAAGGTGCCTGCGCCCACCTCCATGTCATAGGGTTGGAGAATGACGCAGCCCTGTTTCCCCCAATAGGCATGGAGGGTCAGGATCAAGTCCTGGAAGGAAAGCGCTTTGCCTTCGGCCACGGATGGTCCCTGTCAAATGATAGTGTTCAGATGTGGCGCGCCTTGGCGCATGGCTCCGGCAGGGTCAAGGAAAAGCGGCGGCAAACAGGGTTAAACGGCTTGCCCTGCGGGCGCGCGCTGCCCATGGAAGGGGAATGAAGATCATCCTCACCTTGCTCCGCAGCCTGTCCGTCGCGCTGCTGCTAATCGGCGGCGCGGCGCAGGCCCGTCCCGCATCCACCGCCACCCCCGCCCTATGGCAGGTGAAGGATCATGACACGACCATCTATCTGTTCGGCACCGTCCATGTGATGAAGCCGGGGATCGACTGGTTCAACGGTGGCGTGAAGAAGGCGTTCGAACGGTCCGACCAACTCGTGCTGGAGATTATCGAACCGGACGATCCCAATGCGCTGGGCGCGACCATGGCGGGCATGGCGATGGCGAAGGACGGGGTGAAACTGTCCGACCGGCTAACCCCCGATGCGCGGACGACCTATCAGGCGGCGATGGACGCCAACGGGATGCCGTGGCGTGCGTTCGACATTTTCAATCCATGGATGGCGGGCATGGCGCTGTCGGTCGCGCCGCTGGAGCGGCTGGGCTACAAAAATGATCTGGGCGCGGAGAAGATATTGCGCGGCGCCGCGCTGGCCGCGGGCAAGAAGGTCGACGCGCTGGAAACGGTGGAGCAACAGGTCGGCTTCTTCGCCGGCCTGCCGATGGAACAGCAGGTGCAGTTTCTGAATGCGACCGTCGAGGGCCTGCCGGAGATGGAGAAGGAGTTCGGCGACCTGCTGACCTATTGGCAGGCTGGCCAGCCGGACAAGCTGGCCAGGTCGATGAACGAATCGCTGGAGGCGACGCCGGAACTGGCGAAGGTGCTGCTGACCGGACGCAACGCCAATTGGGCCAAGTGGATCAAGGCGCGACTGGACCATCCGGGCACGGTCTTCGTCGCGGTGGGCGCGGGCCATCTCGCGGGCAAGGGCAGCGTGCAGGATCAGTTGAAGGCGCTGGGCGTAGCATCGCATCGCGTGAAGGAGTGACGCCATGCGGCTGATGATGCGCTTCCTTGGCCTTTTCGCCCTTACGCTGATCGCGGCCTGTGGCAAGGCGCCCGAGCCGCCGCCGGCGCAGGGCGGCCCGGCCCTGTGGCAGGTGCAGCGCGGCGAGTTGAAGGGCTGGCTGTTCGGGACGATCCATGTCCTGCCGAGCGGCGTCGCCTGGAACACGCCGGCGATTAGACAAGCAATGGAACAGGCCGACCGGCTGGTGCTGGAGGCGGCGGACCTTCAGGATGAGCAGAAGACACTGAGCCTGTTCGAGAAGATGGGACGTAGCCCGGACCTGCCGCCGCTGGAAGCGCGCGTGCCGGAGCAGGAGAAAGCTCCGCTGCTCAAGGCGTTGAGCGACGGCGGGACCAGTTCGCAACTGCTGTCGGGCTATGAAAGCTGGGCGGCGGCGATGCTGTTGTCGGCGGCGAGCCAGCAGGGGCTGGGCGTCAGCCAGGACGATGGCGTGGAGCCGGTGCTGATCCAAAGCTTCAAGAAGGCAGGCAAGCCGATCGAGGGGCTGGAGACGGTCGAGCGGCAGTTCGGCGCCTTCGACACCCTGCCCGAGGCCGCGCAGGCCAAGCTGCTGGTGCAGACGGTGCATGAAGCCAGGGACTTGAAGGCCTTATATGATCGCATTCTCAAAGCCTGGGTCAAGGGCGACATGGATGCGATCGCGAAGGAAGACCAGAATGGCGAGCAGCCCGATCCGGTGGTCGAGGAAGCCGTGCTGGTCGCGCGCAACCGCGACTGGGTGAAGGCGATCGAGGCGATGAAGGGACGGCCCTTCATTGCGGTGGGCGCGGGGCATCTGACCGGACGGGAAAATCTGATCGACCTGTTGAAGGCGCAGGGGTTTACGGTGACGCGGGTGCAGTGACGGCTCGTTCCTAACCCCGTTCGCTTCGAGCCCTTCGACTGCCTGCTTGCAGCAGGCGCTCAGGATAAACTTCATCCGCGGCGCGGATGAGGTCGAGAAGCGGTTAGCACGGCTCTGTGGGTTTCTCGACTTCGCTCGAAACGAACGGATGTCTTGAAGAGACCACCCCTTGCCTTTCCATCCCTTTCTGCTAAAGGGCCGCCTTCCCGTGATGGTCATCCCTGGAGGCGTGACGGGAAAATTGTATCAATCTGCTTTTGGAGACACGCAATGAGCGAGCAGCTTACGCTGTCGGCCGAGGCACGCGATCGGGCAGGCAAGGGAGCCTCCCGTGCTCTCCGCCGCGAGGGCCGCGTACCCGCCGTCATCTACGGTAACAATGAAGAACCCCTGTCGATCCACGTCGAGGAAAAGCTCCTCAACAAGCAGCTCGGCACCGGCCACTTCTTCAATTCGGTCATCATGGTCGAAGTCGGCGGCAAGACCGTCCGCACGCTCGCCAAGGACGTGGCCTTCCACCCCGTCACCGACCGTCCGCTGCACGCCGACTTCCTGCGCGTTTCGGAACATGCCACCGTGACCGTCGCGGTCCCCGTGCGCTTCGAGAATGAAGACGCCTCGCCGGGCCTGAAGAAGGGCGGCGTGCTCAACATCGTCCGTCACGAGATCGAACTGGTCGTCGACGCCGCCGAAATCCCAGAGGATGTCGTCGTCGACCTCAAGGGCTTCGAAGTCGGCGATTCGATCCACATCAGCGCGGTGACGCTGCCCAAGGGCGCGAAGACCGCGATCGACGATCGCGACTTCACCATCGCCACCATCGTTGCCCCGTCTGCGCTCAAGAGCGCCGAAGGCGACAACGAAACTCCGGCTGCCGAAGGCGAATAAGCCTTTTCCAGCGGCAAGGTTTTTGCTCAACCCCGTTCGGGCCACGCTCGGACGGGGTTTTGCTTTTCTGGAGGATGTTCATGCAGATCTGGGCCGGCCTCGGCAATCCGGGCGCGCAATATGCGATGCACCGGCACAATGTCGGCTTCATGGTCGCAGACCTGATCGCCGACATGCATCGCTTTTCCCCGCCCAGAAAACAGTTTCAGGGCTGGGTGCAGGAAGGACGGATCGGGCCGGAAAAGATCCTGCTGATCAAGCCCGCGACCTTCATGAACGAAAGCGGCCGATCAATCGGCGAGGCGATGCGCTTCTACAAGCTGACGCCGCAGGATGTGACGGTCTTCCACGACGAACTCGACCTGGCGCCGATGAAGGTCAAGGTGAAGCGTGGCGGCGGCAATGCCGGGCATAATGGCCTGCGGTCGACGGATGCGCATATCGGCGCGGATTTCCGCCGGGTGCGGATCGGCATCGGGCATCCGGGACACAAGGACAAGGTCCATGGTTATGTGCTGGGCAATTACGCCAAGAGCGAGATGAACGCACTGGCCGACATGCTGGGCGCGATCGGGGCGGAAGCCGAATGGCTGGCGAAGAATGACGACGTCCGCTTCATGAACGAGGTTGCGCTGCGGCTGGCATAGAAAAGGCGCCCGGCGGATGCCGGACGCCTTTCCGCGGAGCAAGGTCGCTCCTTCCCCTTTTAAACGATCACAAACTCGGCATTGGTCATCGCCAGCCCGGTCGAGATGCTGGCGAACTGCACCGCCGCCGTTGCGCCGGTGCCGTCCGCATCGAACAACAACGCACCGGTCGCGCTGTTGTAGATGATACGGTCCGACGCATCGGCGGCGGCGGCGCCGATATGGAAAGCTGACGCCGCAAGCGTGCCCAGAGCAAGACCGGTGAAAATCGCATCGTCCAGGTTGATCGTGTCTGCCGAAACCGAATAATCCGTAACAGTATCGACATTGCTCGCACCAAGAGCGCTGGCGAACAGGAAGATATCCGCCCCCGTTTGGCCAGTCAGCGTGTCCGAACCAGACCCGCCATTCAATCTGTCGTTACCGGAACCACCGATCAATGTGTCGCTGCCGCCATTGCCGATCAACGTATCGGCGCCGCTACCTCCCGAAAGGATATTATCAGCCGAGTTGCCCGTCAGGACGTCCACGAAATTGGAACCGGTGAGGTTTTCGATGCCCGAAAGCGCATCGCTTCCCACACTGCCAGTCGCCTGAACGCCTGAAACCTGGAGACTGACGGTAACGCCGACGCTGGCTGTAGCATAGCTGGCAGTGTCAATGCCGGTGCCACCGATCAACGTGTCATCGCCGACGCCGCCTTCCAAAAAATGTCGTTGTTGCCGCCACCATCGAGCGTATCGTTGCCGGCCAGACCGTAAATGACGTCATTGCCGCTGTTGCCGACCAGGACATTGGCCTCGGGCGAGCCGGTGATGTTGTCAATGCCCGCACCGCCAGTGACATTTTCCACGCTGGACAGCGAAATGCTGTAGCCGGGGAACACACTGTCCTCGAACTGGCCATCGACCAGGCTGACCGTCGCATTCAGACCATTGGTGCCGGAAAAGTCGAACGTGTCCGTGCCCGAACCACCGATGAAGACTTCGCCATAGCTGCCATTCCAGCCATTGACGATCCGCAGCGTGTCGTTGCCTTCCTCGTCATAGAAGAGGTCCTGACCGCTGCCCCCGTCGAACACATCGTTGAAGGCCCCGCCACGGAGCTGATCGTTGCCGGAACCGCCGCTGATGGTGTCATCGCTCGCACCCCCATCGATCCTGTCATTGCCGCCATTGCCGTTCAGAACATTTACGATGTCGCTGCCGTTGATAATGTCGTCCAGCTGAGTGCCATCGACATTTTCGACGCCGCTGATGCTCCAGGGACCGCCATAGAGCGGGTTATACTGCCACGTACCCGACGCCCCCAGAGTGACCACGGCGCCATAATAGGCCAGTTGCGCCGTACTGAAGACCGAATAGCCGCCCGGATTGAGGTCCAGCGTCAAATTGGTCGCGTAATTGGACAGATCGTAGGTGTCGACGCCACCGCCGTCCCAGATGGTAGCGAAGATGCGGTTGCCGCCCGGATCGATCGCGAGCGCGCCATCGATATAGGTCTCACCGCTTGTCGGGCTCCAACTATAGGTCGTGTTGCCGGCATTGACCGTATAATCGGCGCCATACATCGTCTGCAGGGCCGCTATGTCGAGCATCATGAAGCTCTGCGGCGCACCCCATTGTTCATAGCTGTAGCCGGTGAGCGGCGCGCCGACATAGCTGCGATAGGTCATGACCGAAAATTCGATCGAGTCCCACGCATAGGGCAGCGCGACATTGCTGGGACCGCCGGTTTCCTGGCCATGCTTCAGGCCAAGCGAATGGCCCAATTCGTGGAACATGGTGTGCCAGGCATAATTGCCCGCGACCGGGTTCTTCAGCGTGTAGATGATTGAATCATAGGCGTTGCCGAAGAAAGTGTCGCCGGCATAGATGCTGTTGTCCGGATAATAGGCATAGGCGGTGCCCGGATCACTCGAATTGGCGCCACGGATCGTGGCCGTGCTCGACCCCGCACCGCTATAGTCCAGCCCCAGATTGGTGAAGCCTTCCACGGAAAGACCGGCAGCCCCCGCCAACTGGGGTGTAGACCGCCTGGTTGAGCGCGGAATGCATCGCAATCATCTGGGCGGCGGTGAATTGCGAAAAGCCTTCATTCTGCGCACTGATGCCGTCGCCGTCACCGTCCGAAGAATAGCCCGCCTGATAGTCGGCCGGCGAGTCCGTGTCGGCATAGCTGATAAACGAGCCGGCCCATTTGACCCCGCTCAAAATGCCATCGATCCTGGCGTCGCCGGTCCCGCCCTTGTCCTGCGGCAGGCTGGCGGCCGTTCCCGTCGTCGGCGGGGTCATGACATCCTGCGGATAAAGCAGCAAAATATCACTGCGAACCTGCGCATTGCCCACGAGCGACCAAAGATCGGACGCGGTGCTGAGCGGGTAAGAAGACGGATTAACGGACGAGGAATCATCGTCCTGATTCAACAGAACCTTAGTCGGTCCAGCCCCTGTGACCTTGAGCATACATCCTCCTGCTTGAAGCTTGGGATGACACGTTCACTGTGCCCTTTGGCGACCGCTATGAGCGAGGTAATGACATTATTTCGCCAGACTGCCAAGCGCAACATTTCACAACATTTTCAATGCTATAGAAATGTGACAGAGCCATGCCATTGGGAATCTTCAGTTAAATAAAAAATTAAACCAGTATAATGATTGATCATTTCTTGGACTCATAGCGAATAGTAGGAAACAACCGATTGTTTCGATGCCATTTATTCGATAGCAGAGCAGCAACATTATCCGCCGGAACGGTGGAAACTTCAGCCGGGCCGCTGATCTTTGATCAGTGGGGCCGCCCCTCTTTCAGCAGGCGGGCGACGCGACGCTCGGCTTCCCGGGCGAGCGGATGGTCGGGATTGCGCGCGGCGAAAAGCCGATAAGCCGTCACGTCATTGCGTTGCTCGGCTTCCGCAAATTGTGCGCGGACGGCTTGCTCCGCATCCCCTGGCGTCGGCATGACGCCGCCCGTCCCCGGCGGCGCGCCGCGATGTGTGTCGGGAACGTCAGTCCGTTGCGGCGTAGGCGTCGGGTCCACACCATGCGCTCGCGCGGCCGCATGGCCAGCGGCTGAGCCAATGCTCAAGGAGAGAGCTAGAAGAACGGCATGGTGCGACATGGGACAGGTCCCGATGGGTTGCCTGTCCCATCTATCATGGACGTGCCGGCCAACCAATTCCCTATTCGCGAAACGCCGTCTCGCTAAGGCGCGTAAGGGGCGTCAGGATATAGGCCAGGATCGACCGCTTGTCGCCGAGCAGACTGACATCCGCGCCCATGCCGGGACCAATAGCGAGTCGCCGTCCCGAATCATCGGTGATCGCATCACTCTTCGTGCGCACGCGCACGAGATAATGGCTGTCCCCGGTGCGCTCATTCACCACGGCGTCAGGGGATATGGCCACGACATTGCCCTCCATAGATCCATAGATGGCGCTGTCATAGGCGGAAATCTGCACTTTCGCCTTCTGCCCCAGCTTGACCGAGGCGATGTCCTTGGCGGCGACGGCGGCCTCGACCAGCAGGCTGTCGCGGCCCGGCACCATTTCCAGCAGCGGATCGCCAGGGCGGACGCTGCCACCCACGGTGGTCACGAACACGCGGTTGATCCGCCCGTCGACCGGCGCGCGGACGACGGTGCGGGTGAGCTTATATTCATAGGCCGGCATCGTCGCCTGGCGCACCGACATATCGGCGCGGGCGGCGGTCAGTTCGTCGGCGGCGCGAGCCAGCCAGTCGCGCTTCTGCTGCTGCGCGCTCGCCTGCGACTCCGCCAGCACCGAACGTGCCCGGCCAAGCGCGGCCGCGGCGCCCGCCGCCTCGCTGCTCGATACGGCGAAACTGTTCTGCGCCTGAAGCAGCGAACGACGCGGCTCAATCCCCTCCTGCACCAGCGGTCGGATGAGGTTGAGGTCGGCGCGAGCGGTTTCGCGGGCGGAAATGCGGGCCTCCTCGGCCGCGCTTGCCTCGCTGATGGCACGCTGGGCCTGAGAGACGCGGGCCGCAGCGACATTGTTGATGCTCGCCAGTTCGGCGATGCGCGAGCGATAGAGGCTAAGCTCCACCGCGATCTGGCTGGCCATCAGCGGGTTGCGCGCCTGCGGGAAGATCGGCGTGCGACCGGCAATCTCCGCCTCCAGCCGGGCGATCTTGAACTGAAGCGCATCGCTGCTGGCGCGGTTGCTTTCCAGTTCGGCGCCGGGCTGGACGGGACTGAGGCGGACCAGCGGCGCGCCGCGCTTCACATCCTGTCCGGTGCGGACCAGGATCGATTCAACCACCCCGCCCTCCAGGTTGGAAATCACCTGAAGCTGCGAACTGGGGATGACCCTGCCCACAGCGCGGACTGTCCGGTCAATTTCGGTCAACCAGGCCCAGATCAGGAAGATCAGGAAGAAGGCGGCGATGATCCAGAGGATGATATTGGCCGGAACGCGCGGTTTGATCGTGGTCGCGGGCGGCTGGAAGGGCAATTCGGCGCTCATGCGGCTTTCCCCCTGGTCAGGCGCTGCAACACCGCATCGCGCGGGCCGTCGGCGACGATCTTGCCTCGATCCAGCACGACGATACGGTCGACCATGGTGAGCAGCGACGTGCGATGGGTGATGAGCAGCAGGGTGCGCCCCGTCACTTCGGGCTGGAGCCGGGCGATGAGATCGGTTTCGGTCTGCGCGTCCATTGAGCTGCTCGGCTCGTCGAAGATCAGGATCGGCGGACGCCCGGCAATGGCGCGGGCGATGGCGATCGACTGGCGCTGGCCGCCCGACAGGCCGTCGCCGCGATCGGCGAGGCGCAGGTCATAGCCGTTGGCGATCTGTCCCATGAAGCGATGGGTGCCGCTGATCTCGGCCGCGCGGATCATCTCCTCCTGCTCGACACCGGGGCGATCAAGGCAGATATTCTGGCGGACCGACCCTGCGATCAGCACATTGTCCTGCATCCCCGCGCCGATCAGCTTGCGCAATTCGATCGGGTCATATTGGCGCACGTCGATCCCGTCGATCAGCACCACGCCTTCCTCGGGTTCATAGAGGCCAAGCACCAGTCGCGCGAGGGTGGACTTGCCCGATCCGACGCGGCCCAGAAAGCCGACCCGCTCGCCGGGCTTGATGGCGAGGCTGACGCCTTCCAGCGCCTTTTCGGGCGCGCCGGGATAGCGAAAGGAGACGTTGCGCAGTTCGACCGCCCCCTCCAGCCGGGCGGGGTGAAGCGCGTCCCCCCGCGGCCCTTCGGTCGGGGTCTCCATCAGCGTGTTGATCTGGCGATAGGCGACGCGCGTGGCCGACAAGCGCGAGAGCAAGGTAGCGATCTGCGCCAGCGGCGCGAGCGCACGGCCGCACAGGATCGAACAGGCGAGCAGTGCGCCGGTGGTGATCGCATGGTCGCGCAACAGACCCACGCCGACGATGATGATGCCGCAATAGGCGATGGTCGACGCGCTGCTGGCGACGGTCATCGGCACGGCAGCGGCCAGGCGCTGGCCCAGCGAGCTTTCCGAATGGCTGACGAGCGCGGCCTGCCAGCGGCGGCTCAGCATCGGCCCGGCGCCGATCGCCTTCACCGTCTCCAGGCTGCCGATCGCCTCCACCAGCACCGATTGCTTGGCGAGGCCGTCCCCCAGGCTGCGGGCGGACAGGCGGTCGAGCGCAGGCGTCGCCAGCAGCCCCGCGCCGATCACCAGTGGGATCATCGCCAGCGGCAGCAGAACCAGCACACCGCCCAGCAAGGCAATCACGGCCAGGGTCACGATGATGAAGGGCACGTCGATGATGGCGGTCAGCGTGACCGAGGCGAAAAAGTCGCGCAGCGTCTCCAGTTCCCGCATCAGGCCGGTCAGCGTGCCGGTCGACCCGCGCCTTTTGTCCAGCCGCAGCGCGAGCAGGCGCGCGAACAGGGTTTCGCCCACATCATGGTCGATATTGGCCCCGGCGATATCGACGAAATAGACACGCAACAGCCGCAGCACGAAGTCGAAGACGATGACGAAGACCAGCCCGATGCTCAGCCCGACCAACGAGGAGGAACCGTCATTGGGAACGATGCGGTCATAGACCGTCATGGTGAAAAGCGAGGAGACGAGCGCGAAAATGTTGATCAGCGCCGCCGCGACCGCGACCTTCATATAGATCGCCTTGTTGCGCAGCATCGGTTCGATCAGCCAGGGCGCGAAGCGGGGCCTGGCGGTGGCGAGCAATGGCTCCTCGGTCATGGCATGGGGTTCCCGTCATTGCGCCCGTCGGCCGGATCGACCCGGATCGACAGTTCGTCCAGCAGCCGCCCTGCCCTGGCCAGCAGGATGAAGCGCGACAGGTCGCGTTCCGCCAGCGTCTGGACATAGGTCGCGATGGAATAGAAATACGTGTCTTCGGAATTGATGAGGTCGAACAGCGTGCCGCCCGAGGTGGCGAACCGGGTCGCATAGACGTCGCGATTGGTGCGGCTGGCCAGATAGGCGGCCTCCGCCGCCATGAGTTGCGCCTCCAAGCCCCTGACGTCCGACCAGGCCATTTCGGCATCGCGCAAAGCCTCCCGACGGATGCGCGCGGCATAGGCGTCGGCCCCATCGGCGCGCGCGGTCGCCTGGTCCGCCCTGGCGTTGAGGCCCGCCCCGATCTGCGCGCGCAGAATGAGGCGGCCGCGCACATCATAGTCGCTGCTATTTTCGAACACGCCATAGCGTCCGGCATCCACACCGGCGGCGATGGTCGGCAGCCGTTCCGCCCGGACGGCGCGCGATTCCTGCCGGGCGGCGCGCGCCTCCGCATCCGCCTTCTCGACCGCGGGTGAACGCAGGACAAGCGCCTCCAACGTTTCGTGGTCCAATATGTCGGCGGCGGGCAAGGGCACCCGCATCAGAGTGTCGGGAACGTCATGCCCGGCGAGCGCGCGATATTGCGCCTCCGCACTGGCGCGATCGCGACGGAAGCTGGCGAGGCGAGTCTGGATCGTCGCGATCGAGCTGTCGATCCGGGGCAGATCGCCCCTGGCGGAAAAACCCTGCGCGATGCGCCGTTCGACCGCCGCGCGCAATTCGGTCTGGCGCTGGGCATATTCGAGCGCCGCCTGCTCCATCAGTCGTTGCGCCAGAATGGAATACCAGGCGGTCACGACCCGGAGCGCGACGTCCGTGCCATAGCCCAGCTTGGCCGTCCGTGCCGCCTCGACCCGCGCATTGCCCGCATTGATACGGCTCGAAGTGGCGCCGAAATCCAACAGTCGCTGGCGGACGGACGCCGAGGCGTCGGTTCGTCCCTCCGGTCGGGATCGTTCGATGATATTGCCCGGATCGTTGGAGAAATTTCGGGCAAAGGAGCGATTGGCATCCACCGTCAGGTCGACGCTGGGGAAAAGCGCCGATCGGGCCTGCACGCGCGCGGCTTCCGCTTCGCGCTCGCCGGCGCGCGCTTCGTCAAGCAGCGCATTGGTCTGGACGGCGGCCTCCACCTCTTCACGGAAGGGCGCGATCGGTCCGACCTGCTTGGCAAGGTCCAGCAACGGATCCGAACGGACCGGATTGGAAAAAGGTTCGGGATTAGGCGGGAGCAACAGATTTGGTTGCGATTCCGTAGCAAAACTAACGTCCGGCAACGACAGGGCTATTGCCATGGCGCTCACCGCCGGCATCCATCCAGCACAAATGGCCAGCCTTTCCCAAGGCCGTCTTTCCCTCAACAAAAGCCTGACACCCCAACACCACGCAAATTCCCTCCCCCACATGGTCTTTCCTCACAGGAAGAGACATCATGTGCGAGCGCGGCCCGGCTTCTATATGCCTGATGTGACAATGGCGCGCAACGCGCTTCACCGCGGCCCGGGAGGCGTTCGTCATTCAAACAGGGATTGTCATCTCCGTGGGAATGGCGACCTGCCCCCGTGTCGCCTGGATGGTGCGGGTGGTCGGGCTCGAACCGACACTCCTTTCGGAACCGGATTTTGAGAGACCGGATATCCCCTATCCTTTGTGCCGCCGAGGGTATCCGTTTTCCCGATAACCGACTGTCAGCACTAGCTTTTTTCGGTTCTCGAAACACACATACCTAACCGGCTGTACGCTACGGTTGGCTTTCTAGGTGCACCTATTCTGCACCTGAAATCCGACCTCAACGGAGGTTAGGAATGCCCAAAATCAAACTCACAAAGACCGCTGTCGACGCCGCAACCCCGCAAGAGCGCGATTACGAACTCCGGGATACGACGATACCCGGGTTCCTTGTCAAGGTCACCCCGACCGGTCGCAAGATTTTCATGGTGGCCTATGTCGCCCACAACGGACAACGCCGAAAACCCGCTATAGGCCGCTATGGCGAGATCACCGTCGAGCAGGCCCGAGGTATCGCTCAGGACTGGTTGGCCGAAGTTCGTCGTGGCGTCGATCCCAGCGCCGAGCGGGCCACCGCTCGCCAGGCGCCCACGGTCAAGGAACTCTTCGATCGGTTCATCACCGACTACTCAGAAAGCCGCAACAAGCCGTCCACCGTCCATTCGAACCGCGGCTATGGCAAGCGCTACATCATCCCGGTGCTCGGCCAACTGAAGGTCCCCGACGTCACCCGCGCCGACATCTCGAACCTGATGAAGAAGATGTCGAAGAAGCCTACGAACGCGAACCGCGTACTGGCCGCTGTGCGGAAGATGTTCAACATGGCCGAGGTCTGGGGTATGCGCCCCGACGGGTCGAACCCGTGCCGCCACGTCCCGAAGTATCCGGAACGGGGAAAGACACGGCTGATCACCGATAGCGAGATGAAGAAGCTCTTTGCGTATCTCGGGCGCGCCGAGGCGGAGGGGCTTGAGCATCCGTTCATCCTGCTGGCCATACGGCTGCAGTTCGAATTTGCCGCGCGCATGTCGGAGATCCTCCAGCTCGAATGGTCGTGGGTCGATTACGACAACCGGCGCGTCGTCTGGCCTGACAGCAAGACCGGCGGCATGTCCAAACCCATGAGCGCCGAAGCGCTCCGGCTCTTCGAGACCGCGCCCAGACTTGAGGAGTCGGCCTTTGTGTGCCCGTCGATCTTCGACCCGAACCTGCCGATGTCGAAGCACACCTACTATCAGGGCTGGCGGCGCATCCTTGAGCGTGCGGGTCTCCCGCATATTGGAACGCATGGCATCCGGCATCGCTCGGCGACCGACATTGCCAACTCCGGCATCCCAGTGAAGGTCGGCATGGCGCTCACCGCCCACAAAACGGTGACCATGTTCATGAAGTACGTCCACACCGAGGACGACCCGGTCCGTGCCGCGGCGGAAGCGGTGAACCAGCGACGACAGGCTTTGCTTGGAGACCACCCTGCGAGCCCGTCTCCCTCGCCGAAGCCGACGCCGGTTGTCGACGTGCCGTCGGTGGCGCCCGAGGTCGAGGTTATTGAGCCGGCGCTCACCGCGGCCGGCAAACCTCTTGGCTACGAGGACGGCCAGTACGGCTCACGCACCAAGCTCGGCAACTATCGGCCGTTCCGTCATCGCTCTGGGGAAAACCGCGCCGTCCCTCCCGGCACGAAGCGCGACGAGACAAAGGAGGCGAGCCATGCGTAAGGACGCCAATCCGCAGCGCCGCTGGCCTACGCCTGACATCCTGTGCCGCGCTAGGTTTGTCGACGATGCGGGACCAATTCGTTTCGTCGATACCGAGGCGGCCGCGCGTTACCTCGCCCTCGAAGCACACACATTGGAGTGCTACCGCTCCCTGGGAGGCGGTCCAGCCTACCACAAGTTCGGCAAATGGGTCCGCTATGCGGTCGACGATCTCGACGCCTGGGCGAAGAGCTGCCGTCGCTCCACGACGGCCTCGCCAGCGGCGCCTCGTACCCTTCCCATTGACCGGATATAGGTTCTAACCTATATGGAATGGGATGTCGAATTCCACCCTGCCTTCGAGGCCGAGGTTCTGACTTTTGAGCGTGATGTCCGCATCACGTTGATCGCCGCCGCCAGGCTGTTGGCCGACTACGGTCCCCAGCTTGGCCGGCCTCACGCCGACACGCTCAAGGGATCAAAACACGCCAATATGAAGGAGTTGCGGTTCGAGGGCGGCGACGGCGAATGGCGCGCGGCCTTCGCCTTCGATCCCGAGCGAAAGGCCATCGTCCTTGTGGCGGGCGACAAATCTGGCGTCAGTCAGAAACGCTTCTACAAGACGCTGATCGCAAAGGCGGATCTACGGTTTTCAGAGCATCTGGAAAGCCTGAAATCCGCAAAGAAGGGCAAATGAGATGGGCCGGAGCCTGAAGGACATCATCGCCGCGCTTCCGCCCGAAGAGCAGGAAGCCATTGACGCCCGCTATCAGGATCTGAAGCAGGAAGTGGAAGGCCTGCGCGAGTTACGGCAGATCGCGGGCAAGGCTCAGGCTGAGATCGCCTCGGCCCTCAATATCAAGCAGCCCTCGGTTTCCCAGATCGAGCGGCAAACGGATATGTATCTCTCGACCCTCCGCAGCTATGTTGAGGCCGTGGGCGGAGAACTGGAATTGACGGTCAAGCTGCCGCAGCGACCTACATTGCGGATTCACCAGCTCGGCGACGCCGGCGCTGCTCCTCAGATATCGGCTCGCCGCCCCCGTACGCGTGCGCAGATCGGCGGCCGCCGTGGCCGCTAGTTGTCCGACGAGGATCACCCTGGCGTTTCGAAGCGGCGGTGCCTGCGCTTCCGAAATGTGGCAAGCATCTCACCGACGACGCCTAGGCGGGTTGGCGAGGCGGCCGTCCTGACTACAGTATCTCGTGTTTTAGAAGATCTTCCAGCCAGTCCGCGAAAACCTGCAGGCGCCGCGACAAGTGCTGCCGATGCGGATACAGCAGCGCCATCGGCATCGGCGCGGCGCGATATTCCGACATCACCTCGACCAGTTCGCCGGCGGCAAGATGTAATCTCACGTCGTAGGCGGGGATCTGGATCAGGCCGAGTCCGGCAAGGCAACAGGCTATATAGGCTTCGGCGCTGTTCACGCTCACGCGTCCCCGAACGGGCAGCAACCGAACCTCGTCGTCCTCCAGCCACTCCCAGTCCTCGACCTTTCCGGTGGTTGGGGAGGCATAGTTGACGGCAAAATGCGTGCCTAGCTCGGTCGGCTGCTCCGGGACGCCATGTTCGGCGAGATAGGCCGGGCTCGCGACATTGATCAGCGGTAGATCGCCGATCCGGCGCGCGACCAATCCGGAATCACTCAGCGGACCGACGCGCAACACGCAGTCGACGCTCTCCTCGACGAGATCGATCGTCCGATCCGTGACCCGCAATTCGATGTCGAGCTGGGGGTAGCGGGCGAGAAAAGCCGGCAATGCCGGGGCGACGATCAGCCGTCCGATACGACCAGGCACATCGACCCTCAGCTTGCCGCTCGGTCCGGAAGACGTTTGCCGAAAGAGACCCTCCGCGTCTTCGACATCGGCGATCAATCGCAGGCAACGCTCGTAAAACGCCGCCCCATCCTGCGTCGGCGACACCTTGCGCGTCGTACGGTGAAGGAGGCGTGCGCCAACGCGTCCCTCCAGCTCGATCACCGCCGCAGAGACCGATGATCTTGGCAGGCCAAGCGTATCGGCGGCGCGTGTAAAGCTAGCGCATTCAACGACGCGGGTGAAAGTCCGAAAAAGATCAATACGGTCCAAGGCAGCGCACTCTTAATTGTCCGCTATTTCTGACAGGTGATGTCAGAATGAACGGCTTTATAAGGCTTTTATAGACGATATCCTGCGATGCCGAAAGCGGTCGCGTTAGTGGCCGTCCAAACCCCGAAGGAGGCCAGAAGCATGACCGATCACAGCATCAAGGGAAAAACCGTACTGATCGCCGGCGGCGCGAAGAATCTGGGCGGACTGATTGCCCGCGATCTCGCGCAACAGGGCGCCAAGGCGGTGGCGGTGCACTACAACACGGACGCGACCAAGGCGGCCGCCGATGAAACTGTCGCCGCCATCACCGCCGCCGGCGCGACGGGCGTCGCCTTCCAGGGCGACCTCACCACGGCGGGGGCGGTCGAGAAGCTGTTCGCCGATACGGTTGCCGCCATCGGCCGGCCCGACATCGCGGTCAACACGGTCGGCAAGGTCTTGAAGAAGCCCTTCGTCGAGATCACCGAGGCCGAATATGACGAGATGACCGCGGTCAATTCGAAGTCCGCCTTCTTCTTCCTCAAGGAGGCCGGCAAGCACGTCAACGACAACGGCAAGATCGTCACGCTCGTCACCTCGCTGCTCGGCGCCTACACGCCGTTCTACGCGGCCTATGCCGGCACCAAGGCGCCGGTCGAGCATTTCACGCGCGCAGCTTCCAAGGAATTCGGCGAGCGCGGCATCTCGGTGACGGCGATCGGTCCTGGTCCGATGGACACGCCCTTCTTCTACCCGGCCGAGGGCGAAGACGCCGTCGCCTATCACAAGACGGCGGCTGCGCTGTCGAAGTTCTCCAAGACCGGTCTCACCGACATCGAGGATATCGTCCCCTATATCCGCTTCCTCGTTTCAGACGGCTGGTGGATGACCGGCCAGACCATTCTCGTCAACGGCGGCTACACCACCAAGTGAGCCGGGGGCGGGGGGGCCTTGGCC
>NZ_JCATID010000022.1:90796-105217 GCF_059693745.1 Sphingobium sp. WR1
CGTCAGGAGGGCCGATCATGACGAACAGTTTCCAGCCTTTGCTCGGCGCGCAACGGGAGCACTTCCTGACGGACGCAACGAAGAGCTATGACTGGCGGATCGATCAGCTCGACCGCATGGAGCGGATGCTCGTCGAGAACAAGGATGCCTTCTGCGCCGCGCTCTATCAGGATTTCGGCAAGCCGCCCTTCGAACAGCTCTTCGAGATCACCGTGCCAAGCGGGGTGATCCACTACTATCGCGAGAACCTCCGCGCATTGATGGCGCCGCAGGAGGTCGCGATCCCCGCCGGGCTGGAGGCGACCGGCAACAAGGGCGTGATCTACAAGGAGCCCTATGGCGTCACGCTGGTGATCGGCCCGTTCAATGCGCCGATCCTCTTGCTGCTCGATCCGGCGATCGCCGCGCTTGCGGCCGGCAACACCGTGATCCTGAAACCCGCCAACACCACGCCGGCGACGGCGGCGCTCTTCCAGAGGCTCGTGCCGCGATACTTCGCCCCCGAAAATGTGACGGTGGTGACCGGCGGGCGCGAGGAGATTTCGGCGCTCCTCGAACTCCCGTTCGATTTCATCTTCTTCACCGGCTCCTCGGCCGTCGGCAAGGTCGTGATGCGCGCCGCCGCAGAGCATCTGACACCCGTCATCCTCGAACTCGGCGGGCAGAACCCGACCATCGTCGACGCCACCGCCAATCTCGACATCGCCGCCGACCGCATCGCCTGGGGCCACAACGCGATCTCCGGCCAATGGTGCATCGCGCCGGGCTATGTCTATGTGCATGAGGGCGTCGCTGACGCCTTCCTCGCCAAGCTCAAGGCGTCGATCGTCAAAATGTATGGCGAGGATCCAAGCCAAAGTCCCGACTTCGCGCGGATGATCAGCGAGCACGACGCCGAGCGGGTCGCCTCCTACATCCTGCCCGAAAAGGTCGTCCATGGCGGGCGCTTCGACATCAAGGCGCGCTACGTCGAGCCGACCCTGCTCTATCCCTCGACCTGGGACGATCCGGCGCTGCAGCAGGAAGTGTTCGGCCCGGTGTTGCCGGTCATGCCCTACAGCGATCTCAAGGAAATCGTCGGGATCATCAAGCGCAAGCCGAAATCACTCGCGGCCTACATCTTCAGCAAGGACCAGGCGACCATCGACTTCGTGCTCGGATCGCTTTCGTTCGGTGGCGGCTGCGTCAACCAGACCAATCTCCATTGCTGGATCGATAGCCTCCCCTTCGGCGGTGTCGGCAACAGCGGCATGGGCAAATATTACGGCAAGGCTGGGTTCGACGCGCTCAGCAACACCAAGGCGATGCTGATCGGCAATCCCGATCTCGAGCTCGATGTCTTCCCACCCTATGCCGGCAAGGACATCGAGAAGAATCTGAGCGTGTTTTCGTAAGGGAGATGTCGCCGTGCACATGCTGATGGTCATTGTTGGCGGCGTCGTCCTGCTCGGCGTCTTCCTCCTATTTGGTCACCTCTGGGGCGGCACGACGCCGGCGCTCGCGACCGCGGCGAAGATCTTCATCCCCGTCTGGCTCATCGTCTCGGTCACCAATCTCTGGGTGGGCGTCAACAAGGCCGGCTACACCGTGGCGCAGGAGCTGCCCATCCTGGCAATCGTCTTCGCGGTGCCGACCGTCGTCGCGGCAATCGCCGTCTGGCAATTCGCCCGCTCCTGACCCGCCGGAACGCCCATGACCGACAGCTCCACCATCGCCACCTCCCCCGACCATCACCCGCTGCTGCGTCGCCGTGACGGCCATCATGCGCGGGTGACGTTCGAGGAGCTGTTCTTCGACCTCGTCTACGTCTTCGCGGTGACGCAGCTCAGCCACCAATTGCTGACCAACCTCAATGGGACGGGCGTCGTCGAGACGCTGATCCTGTGGTTCGCGGTCTGGCTCGGCTGGCAATATACCTGCTGGGTCACCAACTGGTTCGATCCCGAGACGCCGCGCATTCGCGGCCTGATCTTCGCCGTCATGCTGGCTGGCCTCCTCATGGCCTCGGCCATCCCCGGCGCCTTCGGCGAGCGCGGGTGGGTCTTCGCGCTTGCCTATGTCGCGATCCAGGTCGGGCGCACGGCCTATATCGTCTGGGAGCTGGGTTCGGATCATCCGCTGTCGGCCAACTACCGGCGCATGCTCGGTTGGGTCTCGATCGCCGCAGTCTTCTGGATCGCCGGTGCGCTCGTCCAGCACGAAGCCCGCATGGCGCTCTGGGCGATCGCGGTCGCTTGCGAGTACGTCTCGCCGATGTTCGGCTTTCCTGTCCCCGGCCTCGGCCGGTCGAGGACGAGCGACTGGACGATCGAAGGCGGGCATCTCGCCGAGCGCTGCCAGCTTTTCGTGATCGTTGCGCTCGGCGAGACGCTGCTGGCGACCGGCGCGACGATGGCACGCGCGCAGAGCTGGGATGTCCCGATCCTCTCCGCGCTGCTCGCAACCTTCCTCGGCACGCTTGCGATGTGGTGGCTTTACTTCGGCACGTCGAGCAAGGACGCGACCGCCGCGATCACCCGTTCGGACGACCCCGGCCGGATCGGCGCCTATTTCCACTACGTCCACGCCATCCTGGTCGGCGGGATCATCGCAACTGCGGTCGGCAACGATCTGGTGCTCGCCCATCCCCATGATGGGCTCAAGACGGCCTATGCGCTGACGCTTTCCGGCGGCCCGGCGATCTATCTCCTCGGCAGCGCTGTCTACAAGAAGGTCGTCTATGGCGTTCTGCCGATATCCCACATGGCGGCCGTCGCCGCGCTGGTCGCGCTCATCCCCGTCGCGTTTGCGGTCGATCTTCTGACCATGGGCTGGCTCACCACGATCGTCATGCTCGCCGCCGGTTTCTGGGAAGGCCGCCTCGTCCGCAAGCGGCGAGAAGCGGGCAGGCCTCGAGAACTGACGCACTGAGGACCGGCGCCATGAAGGCTTTCGACACATTGCGCCCGCGGCGGCCGATCAAGGATCAGCACGGCACGCCCAACGATGTGGTGACGTTCTGGCGGACGTCGTTAGACCACTGGTTCGCCAAGGAGCCTGCCTTTGACCGCGCCTTTCGGGAGCGCTTCCTCGATCTGCACATGGCCGTCGCCTCGCGCCGACATGACGACTGGATGGGAACGGCAGAAGGGTCGCTTGCGCTCCTGATCCTGACCGATCAGTTTCCGCGCAACGCCTTTCGAAACACGGCGCACATGTATGCGACCGATCCGCTCGCCCGTCGCTATGCCGGGCAGGCGCTCGACGCGGGCCATATGGAACATGTCGAAACGGACCTGCGGCTCTTTTTCTGCCTGCCCTTCGCGCATTCGGAGGATCTCGCCGATCAGGACCTGTCGGTGCGGCTCAACGCCGGATTGGGCCAGCCCTGGCTGGACCACGCCGAAGGTCACCGCGACATCATTCGCCGGTTCGGACGGTTTCCCCATCGCAATCACATACTCGGGCGCAAAGCAACCCCCGAGGAGGCAGGCTTTCTCCGTGAGGGCGGTTTCAGTGGCTAGAGGCCGTTCATCATCACATCATCAAACGCTGAACAATCGGCCTCATTGTTCCGAGACGGTCCTCCATCAGACAACAAGATCCAACAATAGAAGGCATATGTGAATGACGGCCTCGGACCTGAAACTCGAAACCCGGATCGGCATCAAGCGCAAGCCCCGCCGAATCCTGTCGATCGTCTCGAACACGGCAACGCTCAAAGGCTTTCCCGTCGGCTTCTTTGCCGAGGAAATGACACGGGCCTTCCTGATGTTCGCTGAGGCCGGGCATCGGGTCGATCTCGCCTCTCCGAATGGCGGCGAGGTGATGTTCGACACCCATAGCGATCCGCGCACACCCGGTGGCGCCTATGCCGACGATCTCATCAGTCTCGGCTTCGTCCATCACGCGACGTTCGCGGCGATGCTGAAGGATACGATCCCTATCAGTACCGTGTCGGTGGACGACTATGACGCGGTCTGGGTGGCCGGCGGCGGCGGCCCGCTCCTGACTTTCAAGGACGACACTGCGCTTCACGCGCTGATCGCCTCATTCTATGAGAAGGGAAAGGTCGTAACGCTGATCTGCCATGGTTCGTCGCTGTTGCTCTGGACGCGCTTGTCCAACGGAAAGCTGCTGGCTGACGGCAAGAAGTGGACGGGCTTCACCGATGATGAAGAAGAAGAGATCAACGTCGCTTTTGGCATGAAGCTCAACGAGTACACCATCCAGAGCGAGGCGGCCGCCATGGTCGGCACCAGCTTCCTGTGCCGCGGTGCCAACGAGCCGTTCGCCATCCGGGACGGTCGCCTGATCACCGGGCAGCAGCAATATAGCAGCGGGATCACGGCTGAACTCGTGCTGGAAGCTCTCCAAGAATACTGATCGCGGTAGCATCTACTCCGGTCTTCGATCGATACGTCTCGCCTCAACCCGAACTTTTCATCAGGTGGGATTTCATCCTGCCAATCTTGCACAGGAGCAAAATATGCGATGCACTTTCGTCATTGCCGGACTGCTCGGACTGATTTTTGTCTCCTGCTCCGCTTTCGCTCAGGACGCCAGGATTCCACAAGCAGCGCAGGGCGTGTGGAAGGCGGTAAATGCCATGGCGCGACCGTGACCATCACCGCCAACACGCTGCGGTAGAAGGGCGGAAAGCCCCGGGCCGTGTATTTCGCGGCGAAGGAGAGCAGACGTGGCTATGGCGTGATTTACTATCGGGAAGAAGGAAACGTCGACAATTTCGAGTATGCCTCCGACAAAGACCAGATAATCTACAATCCTGAGGGATTTGGAATGGGCAAGTCAGTGCTCTATGCGCGCTGCCCGTGACTTCAAAATGTCGAATTCTGGTCGAAGCCTTGAGCCTGTTTAGGCAGGCGGCGTCCTCGAAATCATGTCGCATAAGAGCCCCGGCCCGTTCGGCCGGGGCCCTGCGCGGGGTCTCAGTCGCCGCGCCACATGGAGGGCCGAGACCAGATCAGCGAGAAGCCTTCGTCCTCGTCGTCGAAGAGGTTGGCGTAGATCGGAGCGTTGAAGCTCCGATCTATGACGTGAAATCCCATTTCCGCATCCGCCCGTGTCGGGCCACCGGATTACCGCCGATGGGCGTTGTTACCGATGCAACCATTCAGGGGCGCTTTCGTCTCATGGTAGCCGGTCCAACTTCGCGTTCAGCCTCTCTTGCAGGTGGATAGCGCCAATCAACCAAGCCATTCAGCAAGCAGGTGTCGCTCGCCATCCGTCGACCGGCCCAGGCCCGGCCGTTCTGGTTCCGGGCTGTCGACAGTGAGCGCAGCGATGACGGCCTCGCGCGTCGCCTCGGACAGGTCAGCCGATCGAGCAATTCAAGCAGGCACTATTCGTCTCCGTCCTTGCGCCATATTATGAGAACAACGCGGCACACCGACGGTAAGCTTTGCCTCTCGAGCTTTGGTATCTGCGGTAGGCCGTACCTGACCGACCTTGGCCGGGCTGGAATTTCTCGACGCCCTCGCCGCCAAGGGCACAGCTTCGATGCTCGAATGAAGCGACCTGCCTTGGTCGACGCGCAAGGCGACCGCATTGTCCGATCATCGCTCGGCCATACAACTTCGATACGCCGCCATGATCACAGCGCGAACCGACTGAAGAACCTCGTCTGATAGAGCGGGGTCCGCCTTGGCCACGGCGCGCGCAACAGCGATCGCGCCAATCTGCGCGGCCACGGATGCGATCGCCAGCGTCCGCCGCTCGTTGACCGGAAGCGCTGGATCGGCCGCTCCTGCAACCAGTGCAAGCTCCTCCTCAAAGGCTTTCACGAAGCTCTCGCTCACCCCCGGTCCTTGACGGCCCGCCTCGCTTGCGGACGCGGTCATCGGGCAACCGGCGGCGAGCTTGTCGCGCATGGTGGCCGACAGAAGCACCGTGACATATTCCTCGAAGGTCGGCTCCCGATCCCCCGCCCAGGCGCGCATCGCCGCCATATTGCCGGCAAAGCCGGTCGAGAAGGCTGCGGCGGCAAGCGCGTCCTTCGAATCGAAATGCGCATAAAGGGCGCCATGGGTCAGCCCCGCTTCCTTGGCGACCTCCGCCACGCCGACCCCGTCGATGCCCTTTTCGCGGAAGAGCTTGCTGGCCGCTTCAAGGAGCGCCGTCCGGTTCTCCGCAGCTTTCTCCTTGGAAACACGCATCTTTTTACTCCTCAAATTTCTTTTGTATTTTTAGTTGCGTTCGCCATCAAAGTCAATTAATTGTGGTCGCAATCAATATGGCAAGGCACCGAGGGCCCGACGATGACCGATCTCCTGGAATTGGCGATGAACGCCCATGGCGGCCTCAACCGCTGGCGCGAGCTGTCCGAACTGGACGTCCGCGTTTCACTGACCGGGCCGATGTACGCGATTAAGGGTCAGCCGCAGGGCACGGCGAACGTTCTGATGCAGGTCGACACCCGCGAGCCGGCCGTCGCCGTCTCGCCTTTCGGCGGGCCTGGCCAAGTCGGCCAGTTCCGGCCCGAGCGCGTCTGGATCACCGACCGCACCAGCAAGGTGGTGGACGATCGCGCCGCCCCCCGCGTGTCCTTCGCCGGCCATGTGCTGTCGAGCCAATGGGACCCGCTGCAGCTGCTCTACTTCAACGCTTACGCGATGTGGAACTACCTCACCACGCCGTTCCTCTTCACCCGTCCAGGCTTCGCACTGCGCGAACTGGAGCCGCATCGCGACGGTGGAGACACCTGGCGCAAGCTCCACGTCACCTTCCCGCCCGACGTCCCGACCCACTGTCCCGAGCAAGTTTTTTACTTCGACGAAAAGGGCCTGTTGCAGCGGATCGACTATGTGACCGACGTCGCTGGCGGCGTCGCGGCCCACTATTGCCACGACCACACCGCCTTCGGCGGCATCCTCTTTCCAACGTTACGGCGCGTCGTTCGCCGCACGCCGGAGCGCGCCTCTCCGGCGCAGCCCACCGCCATCCTGATCCAGATCACCGACATCCTGGTCCGCTGAACCGGGCCGGAAGGAGTTTCGCCATGACTCAAGCTGTTTCTCCCTTCGCGGCCGATGTCGCGCCCACTTGCTATGTCGAGGCCGACGGGTTGCGTCTCGCCTATCGCGTCATGGGGCCGGACGAGGCACCGCCGCTGGTGCTCGCCATGCGCTTCCGCGGCGTGATGGACGAATGGGATCCCGCCTTCCTCGACGCGCTCGCCGTAAGCCGCCGCGTCTACTGGTTCGACAATGCGGGCGTCGGTCTCTCGTCGGGCGAGGTTCCCGACAGCATCCCCGGCATGGCCCGCATATTGATTGCTTTCATCGAGGCGCTCGGTCTTGCCCAGGTCGATCTTCTCGGCTGGTCGATGGGCGGCTATGTCGTGCAGAGCGCAACACTCCAGCGGCCCGACCTGGTGCGACGACTGATCGTCGCCGGCTCCGGTCCCGGCGGCGTCCCCGAAGCGCCGGCCGCGCCGGCCAGGGTCTGGGAGGTCGCGGGCAAGCCCGTCAACGACGACGCGGACTTTCTCTACCTATTCTTCCCCGAGACGCCGGACGGCATCGCGGCCGGCCGAAACCATCTTGCGCGTCTCGGCAATCGCAGCGAAGCGCCCGAACCGATGGTCGGCGAGGCCGGAACCAAGGCGATGCAGGCGGCCTTCGGCAAGTTCCGGGCTGGCGATGCGATCTATCCGCAACTCGAAAAGCTCACCTTGCCGGTCCTCTACGCCAATGGCGCGGACGACGTGATGATCCACGCCTTCAACAGCTACGCGGCCGCTCAGAGGGCGCCGAACGCCCAGCTCATCCTCTATCCGCGCTCGGGCCATGGCTTCCTCTTCCAATGCCCCGAGCGGTTCGCCCGCGACGTCCACCAGTTCCTCGACGCCGCGTGACGTCAGAGCCGCCGGGAAGGAAGAAGGTCATGTCCGCCATCAAGGGATCACTTGTCGTCTCCGACCGTGCCGGAATCCGCATCCATTCCTATGGCGCGCCCACGGACGGCTGGCTGGTCAATAGCCATATCGTCGAGGGGCCGATGCGGCTGATCCTGTTCGACGGCCAACTCATCAGCGCCTATGCCGAGGAGGTCGCCGGCTATGCGGCAGGTCTCGGCAAGCCGGTCGACCGCATCATCATCTCGCACGGCCATCCCGATCACTGGGCCGGCTTGGAGGCGCTGGTGCGACATTTCCCGCAAGTGCCGATCCACGCCCTTGCCGGCGTCGCCGAAACCATCCGCCACGCCGGCCCGACGATGATCGCAGGCCTCCAGCGGCTGCTCGGCGACCGCGTCGCATCGACGGTCACGCTACCGACGCATGTCCTGGAACCTGGCCCGACCGTCATCGACGGGATCGCGTTTGACTTCCGGGAGGTGACCGACGCCGAGTCCGATCGCCAGCTCGTGGCTTCCTTGCCCGAGCAGCGCGCGATCCTCGCCTTCGATCTTGTCTTTTCGGCGCGTGACCATCTGTTCACGACGCTCCCGCACTTCGACGACTGGATTGGCCTGCTGGAGGCGCTGAAGGCGCAGCAGGGTTACGATCTGCTGCTGGTTGGACATGGCGCGCCGGTCGATTTCGGCGCCATTGACGCGACGATCGCCTATCTGCGGCGCGCCGCCGAGATCCATTCCCGCTCAGTGAGCGGCGCCGACTATGCCGCCGCGCTCAAGACGGCCTTTCCCGAGCGCGCGCAATGCGCCTGGGCCGATTTCTCCGGCCGACGCCTGTTCGCGTCGCCGCAACCTTGATCCGAACCGCATCAAAACAAGGAGACCTACCATGTCCATTTTCACTACGCTGCTCGCCTCCGGCGTTGCAGCACTCGGACTCGCCGCCGCGGTTCCCGCGGCCCATGCTCAGCCGATCCGCAATGTCGTTCTCGTCCACGGCGCGTTCGCCGACGGGTCGGGCTGGCGTGCGGTCTATGACAGGCTCGTCGCCAAAGGCTTCAAGGTGTCGATCGTCCAGAATCCTGAGACGAGCCTCGCCGACGATGTCGACGCGACGAAGCGGGTGCTCGACCAACAGGATGGACCGACCGTGTTGGTCGGCCACAGTTGGGGTGGGCAGGTGATCACCGAAGCCGGCGTGGACCCCAAGGTCAAAGCGCTGGTCTACCTCGCCGCGATCGTGCCTGACGTGGGCGAAAGCACAGAGAAACTCGAAACCCAGCCGCAGTTTCCGCCGCCCAACGACGATGTGAAGACGACAGCGGATGGCAAGTTCTACTACATGGATCCCGCCAAGTTCCGCGAGAACTTCGCCGCCGACTCCTCGCCCGAATTGACCGGGTTTATGGCCCAGTCGCAGGTCATTCTGTCGGTGGCAGCCTTCAAGACGCCGGCCAAGGCCGCGGCCTGGAAAACCAAGCCGAGTTGGGCGGTGCTGCCCGGCGCGGACAAGACCGTCAGCATGGACCTGCAGCGCTGGATGTATGCCCGCGCCAAGGCCAAGGTGACCGAGGTTCCTGGCTCCAGTCACACAGTGTACCTGTCCCACCCTGACGCGGTGGTGAAGGTGATCGAGGAAGCGGCGGGGCAATGAGCATGCTCGCCGACCTTGAGCCCGGCCTGAGCGGACTGGCGCAACTGCGCGCCCTCCTCGCCTCGGGCCGGCAGCCGCCGATCCACGAGACGCTCGACATCGCACTTGTCTCGGCCGAGGAAGGTCTCGTTATCGTCGAGGCCCGGCCAGGCGAGCGCCATCTCAACCCCGCGGGCATCGTCCAGGGCGGCTACATCGCCACCGTGCTCGACACAGCCTGCGGCTGCGCCGTTCACAGCGCGCTGCGGCCAGGCACGGCGTTCTCCACCCTCGAACTGAAGGTCGCCTACCATCGTGCTCTCACGACGCGCACCGGCCCTGTACGGGCCGAGGGCCGTTTGCTCACGATCGGCAAGCGCGCCGCCTTCTCAGAGGCGAAGCTGTTTGATGCAGCGGGCGTCCTCCTCGCTTCGGCCAGTTCGTCGCTCATCCTCATGCCGGCCCCGGACTGATCCGGGCTCGCGCAACTGAACCGAGCAATCCTTCAAAGGAAATCTGTCATGCGCTACAAACTCTTCGGACAACACACCGGCCTGCGTGTCTCCGAGCTCGTGCTTGGAGCCGGCAATTTTGGCACTCGCTGGGGTCACGGCAGCGAACCCGACGAGGCCCGTCGAATCCTCGACGCCTATGCCGAGGCAGGCGGCAATTTCCTCGACACCGCCGACAGCTATCAGTTCGGCCAGTCGGAAGAAATCCTCGGCGAGCTGCTCGCCGGACGCCGCGACGACTTCGTGCTGGCGACCAAATTCACCCGGAGCGCCAGCCCGCAAGGCGGCCTTCTCGTGACGGGCAACAGCCGCAAGGCCATGACGGCGTCGGTCGAAGCCAGCCTCAAGCGCCTCAAGACTGATCACATCGACCTCTACTGGGTCCATTACGCCGACGGCGTGACCCCGATCGACGAGATCGTTCGCGGGTTCGATGACCTCGTACGAGCCGGCAAAATCCTCTATGCCGGCCTCTCGGACTTCCCGGCCTGGCGCGTGGCGCGCGCCGCCACCATCGCCGAGCTGCGCGGCTCCGTTCCGCTCGCGGGCCTTCAGGTCGAACACAGCCTGGTCGAGCGCACGACCGAACATGAGCTCCTGCCGATGGGCCAGGCGCTCGGCCTCGGCATTGTCGCCTGGTCGCCGCTCGGTGGCGGCATGCTCACCGGCAAATACCGCAAAGGTGAGAAGGGGCGCGCCCAGGGGTTCGGCGGCAAGGTGTTCCAGGCTGAGAATTCTGACCAGCGCACCGCCATTCTCGATACGGTGATCGCCGTCGGCGAAGAAGCCGGTGTGACGCCCGGCGAGATCGCCATCGCCTGGGTCGCCGCCAAGGGGTCGCTGCCGATCATCGGGCCGCGCACCGTGGCCCAGCTCGAGGGCAATCTCGCGGCCACGAAAGTCACGCTGACGGCCGAACAGATCGCCCGTCTCGATGCTGTAAGCGCACCCTCGCCCATCTTTCCCTACACCCTGCTCGAAGACGCGGACAATCGGGCACGGATTTTCGGCGGCAAGCTCGATCAGTTCGACCTGCCGTCCAAGCCCGTCAACTAGCAAGCACGCCATCCGCCACCAGTTCGATAGGAGCCGTTCCCCATGCCCATGATCGATATTTTTGCAGCCGCCGACACGTTCGCCGATCCTCAGAAGCTCGCGATCGACGCCGCGGCGACCGTCAAGGCAATCGAGCAGGTCCCCGACATCCCGATGTTCCGCAAGAACACCGCCGCCTTCATTCACGAGCTGCCGGCCGGTTCGCTCGCCAATGTCGATGGCGACGGAAATTATGTCCGCGTGCAAGTGCTGACGAATGCCGGCGCGCTCGATCGCGATAAGCAGGTCGCGGTGGTGCAACGGCTCACCGATCTCGTCGCCGACGCCGCCGGCGACCCCTCCCTGAAGGATCGCACCTGGGTGCTGCTGACAGAGGCGGTCCCCGGCGGATGGGGGCTATGGGGTCACGCCCATACCAATGAGGAATTGGTCGGCGCCGCGCGAACCGAGATCGCAAGGTTGCGCGGCTGATCTAGAGGCGGTCTCCAGCCACGTCCAACCAGCGCCAGCAAAAAAACTCCCACAGCGGAGATTTTGGAGATTTCAATGCGAACCGAGATGCAGCGTCGACCGACGCAGATAGAACATGTTCGAATCATATGCGCTCGATCATTCGAGGAGGTCTTGCTAGCGCTCAAGGCCAGCACTCCGCCGCTCGATCCGGAACTGGCTGAGGATCTGAGAGCCGCGCGCACCGAAGCGATTGCCGAGCGCCGCTCCCATGGCCCGAACCTTTGGCTCTTCCACACCCGGGATCACGGCGCCCTGATCGCGGCGGAGGGTCGAAGTGAGAAAGCTCTGCAATTGGATATCGGCAATCCACTGACCGCGGAAAGCATGACGCGGCATCAGCTGGGTGCGGCGCTCTACGCGCCGCTCCGGGTCCTGCTCTACGAGGATCCGGACGGACAGGCTATCTTCGAATATGATCTTCCATCCAGCTTCTTCAGCCAGTTTGGCGACCCGCGAGTGACGGCCGTCGGACGGGACCTCGATACTGAGCTTGAAGCGATTCTCCTGGCAGCCGCCGGCTGAATCGCGTTCGTTCGCGCCTCGGTGCCCCGCCGGAGGGCCGGCCCCCATATCACGAGACCGCCCGGCTTCAGACCACAACCGACCCACCGCGTTGCTGACGCAGCCATACACCGATCACCATGCCCGCCTGGCATACGACGAAACGTCGTAAGAGCTTGAAACAGCACCCCGGCTTTACCCGCTTCTCGATCGCTCTCGGAAGAATACGGTGACGCGGAACGACGGCCGCCACCGCCACCTGTCTCTCGAAAACCGCCGTCTGTGGACGTGCGCAAGTCTGTAGTGCCGGCAAGGTGACATGATCCCGCCTCTGTTTAAATTATCGGATCTCTGCGCAAAGCTTTTTAGGGGATTTGAGGGGAAAGCTTTCCCCTCCGGCCGAGCCCTTGTCTCGGTCGACCCCTTCTGCGGGGAGTCCCCCCGCAACGCCCCCAGAGTGAGAGTGCGGACAGGATCTTCATGACGGGTTAGGGCTGGAGAAGAGGTCTCCAGCGCCCGTCATGGAGCTTCGTCCCATGAATATGCAGGTTCTGGATGCCCGTCGTGATGTGCGCGGCGGCTACAAGGTCGATGTCAGCCGCGGCGAGCGCGTCAGCCGCGTGTCGTCGGAATGGTTCTCGCGCCCCGACGACGAGCGATATCTGTCATTGACGGATTTGGCCCGCACCGTTCGGGAACGCTCTGAACACAGCAAGACGCGCGTGGTGGAGAGCGCTCTCATTCATGTCGAGGCGCAACGCAACGATCCCGAGCGCTTGGCGCTCGTCCTGCCGGGGGCGGAAGCGCCCGTCGCGCCGACGCATTGGTCTTTCGGCCAACTCACCAGCCTGATCGGCGCGCCGGCAGCCTATCTCCGCCGGCTCCCGGCAGCGCTCACCGGCATCAATCTGCAATACGGCCTCTCCTCCAACAGAAGCGAGCAGATAAAGACGCTCGAAACCGACGACGGCCGGGTCGAGCTGCGCGCTGTTACCGGCCCGGACTACGGCCGCATCTTCGATCACGAACTGGTCGAAGCTGTTCAGCGTATCGCCGGCAACGGGACGGGCGACACCCGCTGGAAGGTGCCCGGCGTGCTCGACTGGTCGACCGGGATCTACAATCCCCATGTCGACATCTCCACGGAGACGACGACCCTCTATGCGTCCGACCGCGACGTTTTCTTATTCCTAGTCGACGACCTCAATCCGATCGAAGCTGGCCGCCTCCCAGACGGCTCGCCCGATCTCTATTTCTGCGGCTTCTACTGCTGGAATTCCGAGGTCGGCGCCAAGACGCTCGGCATGGCGAGCTTCTATCTCCGCGCCGTCTGCCAGAATCGCAATCTGTGGGGCGTGGAGGATTTCGAAGAAATTACCATCCGCCACTCCAAATATGCCGCCAATCGCTTCGCGCACGAGGCGGCCCCGGCGCTGTTAAACTTCGCCAACTCTTCGCCTCTGCCATTCATCAACGGCATCAAGGCCGCCCGCGAGCGGATCGTCGCCAGAACCGATGAGGACCGCGCCGACTTCTTGCGTCGCGGCGGCTTCTCCAAGGCCGAGGCCGGCAAGATCATCGACCGTGTCCTGGTCGAGGAAGGCCGTCCACCGGAATCCATCTTCGATTTCGTGCAGGGCATCACCGCCGTCGCGCGCGACAAGCCGCATCAGGACGCCCGCCTCGACTTGGAAAGCAAGGCCAAGAAGTTGCTCGACCGAGCCGCCTGACTTCCGCGAAGCCGGGAACGCGGTTTTCCATATCTCCGGCTTTGCGCTTCCGTGCCTTTCAGGATCACTGGTTCGTGGCGCTGCCCCCTTCAAAGGAAGAGGGTGGCGCTTCGCTTCGTGACGGGTTGGAGGTCGAGAGAGAGGCTCTCGGCCGCCCGTCGCGGAGTAAATCCCGATGGCTACTGCAGCTCAAAAAATCGTCCTGTCGTCCTCGCGCGACATTCCCTTCAATAAGCTGGTGCTCAGCCAGTCCAACGTCCGGCGCGTGAAGGCCGGCGTCTCGATCAAGGACCTGGCGGCTTCGATCGCCCGGCGCGGCCTGATCCAGAGCCTCAGCGTCGTGCCCGTCGCCGATGCCGAAGGCAACGAGACCGGCATGTTCGAGGTGCCCGCCGGCGGCCGCCGCTTCCGGGCGCTCGAGATGCTGGTCAAGCAGAAGCGCCTCGCCAAGATCGCGCCGGTACCCTGCGTGGTGCGCGAGCGCGACAGCGCCATCCTCGCCGAGGAGGTTTCACTCGCCGAGAATATCGAGCGCGCACCACTCTTAGGTCATGTTTCCAGAGTGTCCTTCGATAGGAAAGATTACAGAGCAGTGTGCTTGTTCCAGGCCGCCCGCAGC
>NZ_JCATID010000023.1:0-84175 GCF_059693745.1 Sphingobium sp. WR1
CTGCGCTTGATCGATGAGCGCGCGTCCGGTCAGCTTCGCTACCGTCGAACTACACCATCACCCGGGGCACGACCCATTCACATGGCCCTTTAGAGGCTGAAAGACGAAATCTGGTGATTGCTGCTGTTCCCGTTGCACTCTAAACAGACTTGATGCGTGAACCAGATTTGCAGATCGACGGATGGTGCCTCGAAGATGGTGAGGCATATCATGCAAATGCGCCTAGCACATTCTGGATACCTGAACTGAAAGACCGGGAAAATTTGCAACCGGGTGATCTGGTGAAGCTGATTTTCCAAATCAGCGTCGATGATCCTGATGAGCCCGTAGCTATTGAGCGAATGTGGGTGCTGGTCCGAGAGCGGCAGCCTAATGGCTTCTTCGGACTTCTCGATAACGATCCGAGCAGCATTGGCGAGAACGACGAATTCTGGAGCGGTATCGAACGTTCCAACCGCGTCACGTTATCGACATCGACAGAGGTGACAGCAGCACGCTAGCCCTCGCACTCCGTGAGCCAAGACGAGACTGGCCAAGGACCTAGCTACGGCAGCTTTGGGGCGATTGTTGCCGAACGAACTTTGCAGCGCAGCGTCAGCTATCGCCGGTCAGCTCCCCAAAACCGACCTGTCCCCTTCCCACCCGGATCAGACGATCAGCTGCCCGAAATCCACGCCATCGAAGCGAACGGCATCGATCCAGCCGCGCAGGCGGTTGACGCTGCCCTGTGAGATAGCACCATAGCCGGCGGTAACTCCGGTGCTGGAATGCCCAAGGATTACGGCGACCTCGCTATCGAGCAATTCGGCCTCAACGCGCAGGCGATCGGCCATCGTGTGGCGGAATGAATGCAGGCCCAGCCCGTCGCGCCCATCCTTGACCCCAATTTCCTCAAGATGGTCCCGGAACCACCGAGAGGCCTTAGAATATTCACCGGTCTGATCGCGTTCCAGTTCGGGAAATAGGCGACCCTCCCGGCGTTTGACAAAGTCGAGGAAGCCAAGACGCTCCAGCAGCATGGACACGGGCACAAAGCGTGACACTTTGGTTTTTGTTGCCATGCCCTGCGCGGGATCGTGAACGACGTGGATCAGCCAGCCGCCGTTGTCCTGTCGGACGTCCTGCGCACGAAGTTGGCAGACTTCACCTGTGCGCATTCCCGTAGCCAGTGCAATGAGGGGAACCCAGCGTAACCAGTCGTCATCGGGCAGGCTATGGATGATGGCAGTCAGTTGATCGGCGTTGTAGGGTGGCCGCGCATTCTTGCCCTTCACCTTCTGGTAAAACAGCCCGTCAAATGGGTTGTGAAGCCCAGCCCAGCGCGGCTGACTCGCTGCCCAGCGATAAAGCGGCGACACGTTGCTCATCTGTTTGTTGATGTTGACCAGACTGCCGCCGGCCATGCCCAGCGCCGTTGCCTTGGCGGCTGCTGCGCGCTGATCTAGGCCGACAAGCTCTTTCTTACTCATCCACTTGGGTGGCAGGGCACGCAATGTATCGCGCCATTGCGCCGCATCGGTCGGGGTGATGCTGTCTAGCGCCCGATCGGTGCCGACAAACTCAGCAAAGCGGCTGACGATCTTGCGCCCGTCCTCAACCGTGGCGGCGGTGGCCCCGTCAATCTGGGCACGATCGAGCGCCCATGCTTCATACAATTCTGCGATCGTCTCGCCCGGCTTGGCTTTGGATGCCTTGGCAGCGCGAACACGCTGGACGATTTCCGCGTCGGTGTCGGCGCTGGCGTCACCCCTTGCTCGCCGGCCCGCGGTGATTGCAGCCGCAGACATTGCCGCCGCCAATGCGGTCGCAAGCTGGGCATATTCAGGATCGGCCGGGCTGATACTGAGGCCCTGAGCCTCGATAATGGCGGACATGGCAGGCTCAACGGCGCTGGTGTCGCCCGTGGCAGCGGCATAGGCATACTGCTGCGCGTTGATTTCCTGCCGGCGCATGTGAAGGCCATAAGCGTGGGGATCGTCCGCGACTTCGCGCCGGCGCTGGTCGGATGCTGTCAGCGCGTGGTCATACCCAAACTCTACGGCGGTTTGCTCAATCGTGGCGATTGTCGGACGCATAGTCGGGTTTGTTGGAGCCAGCCCCCATTCGCGATCTAGCTGGGCCGCGTGATGCCTGCAAAGCGCCGCAGCCTCCCGCAGGTCGGTGGTCTGGAGGCTGAAGCGGATTGAGGGCTTACCCACGATTTCTCGAAGATGTTGAGGCACCATCCGGCGGAACCACAAAACGCGGCTTTCAGGCCGCTGCCAGAGATATGGGATCGTCTTCATGGGGATTGTCGATAGCGGTCATCACCGCACATTTCTATGGTAAAATGTCACAGTAAAACGTCACAGTCCGAAATCCAGAAGGCGATAAAAAACCAATAAATACAGCGACTCGGTGCGTTTTCGCGTCAATAAAAATCGTCAAAAAGAATCCTGTCTCCCCGACCACCAATTTCAATCACTTAGCGATGAAATCGGCGATGTATCTGGGGCCGCACATCTGTGACATTCCACAGATTGCGGTCGGAACATCCCCTGAGGGCGTAGAAAAAGGGGCCCCGGATGGCGACCGGAGCGGCGTTCCCTGCATTCTACCTACCGTCAACAGATGAGCAGGGTCGCGCTCCGCAGGCACCGGCGGTTGGTGTGGTCGACCAGCCGGCCCATGGGCAGCTCCACCATTGCATAAATGACGGGATAGGCCATGCCGCCCAATATGCCTATCTGCTTGTCACTCAGGCCGAATACGGCCTTCAGCAACTCGGCCACCACGGGAACCACAGCGCGATCGACCGAGCCCATGGTGCAGATAAGCACCAATATTCCACGCGCATACCCTTTATAGACGCCACGGCTTTCCTGGGCCGTCCCGGTCATCCGACAATGATTAAGCAGTCACGATATGGCCTCTCGTTCGGCGGCTTGGGGGAATAGCAACCGGCCTTCCCCGATGGCCTTCAACAAATCTTCTACCTCGTCTTCCGGTGAGGGAATATGGGACGGCGCAGCCTCCAGCCGCACTTCGCGAATATTCTCCACGCTGGCGAACAGTATGCGGCCGCTATGGGGCGCGGAAACCTCGCTCGCCATGTAAAGCGCGGCCAGCGCCACCGATTCCTGGGTGAAATGCGCGACGATCTCGTCCGTCAACTTGCCGGCCGATGTGGTAAGGCCCGCCGCCCAGGCGCGGGTCGCCGCGCGCGGGGAAATGGTCCACACGCGGATGCCATGCGGCTCCCCCTCCAGCGCCAGCACGTTGGAAAAGCCGATAATGCCCCCCTTGGCCGCGCCATAATTGGCCTGGCGGGTCTTGCCACGCAGCGCGGAGCGCGAGGTGGTGTTGATGATGACGCCACCCCTGCCCTGCGCGATCAGCTGCCGCCAGACTGGCTGCGTCACGCAGAAGGCGCCGCGCAGGTGGACGGCGATCAGGCTGTCCCATTCCTCGATGGTCATGTCGGCGAAGTCGGCATCGCGCACGATCCCGGCATTGTTGAGCAATATATCGACGCCGCCATAGGCGTCGAGCGCCGTCTGCAGGATCGACGCGCCGCCATCCTGCGTGCTGACGTCCGCATGATTGGCGACGGCTTCCCCGCCCGCCGCGCGGATCTCGTCCACAACCATATCGGCCAGCGGCTTTCCGCCCAGCCGCTCGCCCGCGACGGACACGCTATAGTCGTTCACCACCACCTTCGCGCCGTGGCGGGCGAAGATATGGGCATAGGCGCGGCCCACGCCGCCGCCCGCGCCGGTGACAATGGCGACCTTTCCTTCCAGATGCCGGGTCATGCCGCCTCCAGTCCGAACTGGCGGGAAAAGAACGCGAAGGCCGCACTAATCTCCGCCTCCGTCAGGCCGAAATCCTCCGGCGTATAGTCATGGCTGCCGAACTTGCCCTTCGGCCGCTCGACGATGCGGGCGCGCAGCGCGCTGTCGAAGGCATCGTCATAGTTCAATCCGATCCGGGCATAGAGGTCCTTCATCGTGCCCACCGCGTCGCGGATCAGGTCGGCATTCCTTATGTCGGCGATAGGCAGGGCGTCGGGCCGTTCGCGATAGGCGATCGCGCGGTGCGCCGCCTCCAGCCATAAGGTGAATTGGCTCCTGCCAAGCTCAGTCGCATCGCTGTGCGTCATGGATTCGCGGCGGCGCGCGATCAGCAGGCTGGCGACCGAGGGCACCACCTTGACCGGATCGCGGAAGCACCAGACCAGCCGGGCGTCCGGAAACACGTCCGCCACCGCATCCAGCGCGAACAGGTCGATGGGCGCCTTCAGGTTCCACCGGTCCGGCGGACGGCGCCACTGGAGCAGCTTGAGCACGCGCTTCATATAGCGATAGGCGGGCGCCAAGTCCTGCTCCAGCAGCCAGCTCTCATAACTGGGCACATGATAGACGCCGGTCAGGCCGAAGGACATGAAGCTGAGCTTCAGATAGCATTCATTCTCCGACGGGTCCTCGGCGGTCAGCGGATTGATGACCATCAGTTCGGGCGCCGCGGCATAGCGGCGGTCGAGCATCGCCTGTGTCGCCAGCAGCCGGGGGTCCTGCGCTTCCGTCGCGATGTCGGGCGGGGGTGTGGGATGATTGGCCTCCCACCGGCGGATCGACCTGTTGGCAGGATCCTGCGCCAACATCTGGGACAGGGCGCTGGTGCCGCTGCGCGGCAGGCCGACGACCATGATCGGCGCCACGATCCGCTGCGCGTCGATTTCCGGATGGTCGGCATAACAACGCTCGATCCGCAGCCGCTGCTCCAGCGCAGTCAGCAGGTCGGCATGGGCCAGTTCGCGACCCCTTTCGTTCAGTTGCCCCTCGCCCTCCAGCGCGGCGCACAGCACGTCCAGCCCCTCCCGCCAGGGGGACGGACCGAAATCGACAAGGCCCGTATTGGCCATCGCCTGTCTGACAAGACTTTCCGCCTCCAGACGCATAATCCGCTCCTTTCCCAGAGCATCGTGCGCAAAAATGGGAACCGATTTTGCGTGAAAAACGATGCGACAACAAAAAATCAGAGCGCGCGATTGCGTCCGATTTAACGCAGCGCGCTCTAGACCAGCGATGTTCATCTTGCCTCCAGAGGAGGTCCAGAGCGACAAAACCGGGATAATATATGAATCGTCCTAAGATCGACCGGGCCCGATCAGGTCCGGCGTCTGGATCAGGCCAGGATCTTCACTTCGGGATGGCGCGCCTGCACCAAGCGGCGCATCCCGCTGCGCCAGTCGACCTTGCAATGGCACCCCAGCGCGCGGCGCTTGGCATGGTCGCCGATCCAGTTCGGCCAGGGCGCGTCGTCGTCGAAGACGATATTGGGTTCCTTGCCCACCAGCTCGCCCAGATAGCGGACCCAATCCTCCACCGCCACACCGTCGTCGCCGCCCCAGTTGACGATGGTCGCCGGCACGCTGGCCGCGTCCAGCAGCGGCAGCACATGGTCGGTCAGGTCGTCTTCATGGATCGGCGCCAGGATGCAGGACCAGCTTTTCGGCAGCTTGATCGGATCACCGGAGAGCACCGCGTCGAGCTGACGACCCGGCAGGCCGCCATCGGCATAGGGACCGCCATAGGCGACGTTCAGCCGCGCAATCGTGACAGGCAGGTCGAAGACTCGCGAAAGGCTGCGCACCACGCCCTCCCCCGCCGTCTTTGACGCGCCATAAAGCGGGCAGAAGGCGGTGCCGCCGCCAATCTCGTCACTTTCGTCATAGATATGATTGGGATCGGGATTCTGGACGTAGACCCCCGTCGCGGAGATATGCAGAAACCCTTTGGCGGTGCGGAATCGGCTCATCACCATGCCGGGACCCTCGGCATTGATTCGCATCGCCTCCTCGCTGTCGCGGGGGCGGGTATTGGCGGCGCTGTGGATCACATAATCGACATGATCGGGCGCCTCGCCCAGGTCGCCGGTGACGAAGTCGCCATAGACGGTGCGCACGCCCGCCGCCTCCAACGCGTCGCGAGAGCCGGCCTCGGAAAAGCGGGCGAGCGCTATGACCTCATTATCGCGGGCCAATCCGCGCGCGAGAGCACCCGCCACCTGACCTGTGGCGCCGGTAATCAATATCTGCCGTCCACTCATGCTTCCTCATCCTCGTCTTTTCTACGATTGATCGCCGGACAGTAGCATCCACGCAGGCCGTCAGGTAGAGGAAATGACGACTATTCGAGTTTTCTGCATGATGCCATTGCCCCGTGACATAACAGATATAAGCGCATATCATGACATGACGGGACATTTTTTGATGAACAAAAAACGGAAGATGGGTCAGTTTTATCGCGCCGTGGAGATCCGGCGGGATGGCCCCGCCAGGATGGTCGGAGAGGTGGAGGACGATTTCCACCACTTCCGCGTGGTGCTGGATCATGACGGGATGCAGGTCACGGGCATCGAGCATGTCGCCCTGCGCACGCCCTGGTCCCTGTGCCCGATGGCGGGCGGGCAATTGCAGGCTCTGGTGGGAAAGCCGCTGACGCCCGAATACGCCGAAGCGCTGGATCAGGGCGACATCCGGTCCAATTGCACCCATATGTATGACCTGGCCTGTATCCTGATCGCTCATGCCGCGCGGGGTACCGCCCTCCGCCGCTACGACATGGCGGTCGCGGATCGGGTCGAGGCACGCACCCACGGCACGTTGCGGCGCGACGACGGCTTCACCATGGCCTATGATGTCGACGGCACGGAAATCACCGGCCCCCCGCCCTTTGCCGGACTCAGCCTGAAGCGCGGTTTCCCCCAATGGGCAACCCGCCACCTGCCCAGGGACGATGCGGAGGCAGCCATCGTCCTGCGTCGCGCCATATTTGTGTCGAACGGGCGGCGGCGCGACCTGGACGACAGCCCCAATGCCGCCGTGGGCGCGCGCAATATCGGCGGCTGTTTCGTGATGCGCGAAGGGGTCGCCGACCGCGCATTGCGTATCATGGGCGCCAGCCGCGACTATACGGATAGCGACGCCAAGCCCCTGGCCGACGGGATTTCGCTATAGGCCTGGGGCAGATTCCGATCCGATTGCATCGGTTCGGCTGCTTTAGTCTTTTGTTTTGCCGCCTTTTCCGAGTCCGCAGACTGCGCCGTCTGCTTCGAAAATGCTCTAGATCGGCGCCTCGCTGGCGCCGCGGCTTTCCCTCCGAGCGATCGCGGCGCGCACGATCAGCACGACCACGCTTGCCGCGATGAGCAATGCAATACTCGTCCCCAGCGCCCCTTGCGGACCCAGCCGGCCCACCGCCATCGCCGAAACGACGGGACCCAGCGAAATGCCGGCAAGCTGGGCCGTCACCATCTGCATCGCAGCCCCCCGCGCCGGATCGGCGGCAAGCGTCAGCTCCATATGGAAAGGGGTGATGGTCATCCAGAGGAACGTGAACAATGTCAGTCCCGCCACATAAGCATAGGGGACGCCGGCGGCGATCATGAGGATTGCTGCAAATGTCGCCAGGAAGCCGCCCAGCAATGTAGGCATCAGCTTCATGCGCGGCGCCAGGGCGGCGGAAAAGATGCCGCCCGCCACCTTGAAACCGAAAGCGACGGAGAGGGCAAGGCCGGCCTGTGCTGGCGACAGGCCGGCACGCACCGCCAGCGGCACGGCGTAGATCCACAACGCCATGATCGCGCCGAAGTGCAGGACCACGGCGCATAGGGCGGCGGCGCCCAGGCGCGATGGCAACAACTGGGCCTTGCCTGTCCTTTCCACCCGCTCATAATGGACAGGAATGGCGAAACTGAGCAGCAGCATCAGAAGATTGAGTCCGCACATCACAGCGTAGCCGGCGCCGCCACCGACCTGCGGCACCAGCACCGCCAGGATGAGGCTGCTGAGCAGCAGCGCCAGGCAGCCCAGCCCGATTCCGTAATAGGCCGCAACCCTGGCGGGCTGCGGCACGCGCGCCATCATGCCGACATAGATGAACATGACCGTCCCCGCGGTGAGGCCGGCAACTCCTCTCAGAGCCATGATCGCCAGGCCGGACGCAAAGAAGGAACCGAAATTGCTCAGCAGCGCCACAACCGCCGCAATGCAGGCGAGCAGCCGCAACCGCTCGGGCGCGAGGCGGGCGCCGGCGACGGCGGAGGCGAGCGCCATCGCCACCGCTTCCACGGTGGCCGCATAACCCATCTGCTCGGCGGTCAGGCGACCCGCCGCCGCGATGCTGCCGAGCAGTGCCGGTTGCAAGGATACGGTCGAACCGCTCAGCGCCGCCATGACGACCACGGCGACGACTTCCCTCCTGGCAATCTGGGAGGACCACGCCTCCCCGCTCGAGGGCTCGAATTGTCCGGCGATAGCCCTTCTCCTGCAACCGCCCGGCTCATAAATTGACCCGGCGTCATTTTGGTTATGCCGCCGATGAACAACGTGTCGATCCCCAAATGCGGGCGCCGTCATATGCAAAGCCCGGGATAAGGGAGCCGCATATCATACCGATATCCGTCCATCCGTCGCTGAACCTGCGCGACAGCTCCATATGACAAAAGCCAAGCCGTCCACCTGCGCCTGAATGCCCGAATAATCCCGGTTCCAGCATCGACCCACTTCTGCGGTCGATCTCATGGCCCAGGAATGCCGGCACATCATTTCAGCTAGGCTCCAGTCACATAGGTTTTGGAGATTTCATATGCAGGAAAAGCGCCGATCGCTTCCATGAAAGTCGGGTCGAGCAAGCGCGCCGGCGGCGGTGGAGAGGAATATGAGTCGAAAATGCGGGAGGCTGCGACATGCGACCTGCTGACGGCAAAGGAGAAATTTTCACGCGCTCCCAGATCGGGGCAGTGATGTCGATCGCGCTGCTCAGCGGCATAACGGCCCCTCTGCAACCCTTGCTGTTGGGCCCGCTGGCAGCTGCCGGACGGCTCACCTATCCGCAGATCGGCTATGCCGCCATGATCGAAGGCGGCGGCATGATGCTCATCTCGGCCTGGACCGGCGCCTTTCTGAAACCCGAACAACTGAAACGGATCGCGATTATGGGCGCGGCGCTGGCCCTGTTGGCCAATGCGGTCACGACGATCCTGCCAGGCCCCTGGATACTGGCCGCGCGCGGCATCGGCGGCGCCGGGGCCGGCCTGCTGCTGTTCCTCTATGCCGGGCTGATGGCGCGCCTCAAGACTCCGGCACGCATCGCGGCCGCCTATAATGTAGGCCAGAGCATCCTGGCCCTCTGCCTCACCTCGCTGATTTCGACGGTGCTCATCCCGTGGTTCGGGCCGACCGTCGGCTATGTCATCCTCATGCTCTTCAACCTGGCGACAATGCTGCTGGTCCTGCATGTTCCGGAAAGCTATCCTGCACCGGCATCGGGTTCTCGAAGAGCGCTTCCCTCGCCGCTTGGCATGGTGGCCATATTGACGGTCGCGCTGCAGATTGGCGCGATCATCGGCGCATGGGTCTATGCCATGCCGCTCGCACAGCGGGCCGGGTTGGACACCGCGCAGGGAGGCCTGGTCCTTTCGCTGATGCTGGCCGTCCAGATCGTCGCCGGCCTCACTCTCACGACGCTGGCGCACCGCCTCGATGCGCTGTCCATGCTGGCGGGCGGAATGTTGATCGGCCTTCTGGCCCTGACCTGCATCCTCCTTTTCCCCAACGGATGGGGCTTCGCCGGCGGCCTGATCTTTTTCGGCATCGCCTGGTCCTGCTCGACTCCCTTCCAAATGCAGTTCCTGCTGAAGGCCGATCCAGGCCGCGGGGCAGCGATGCAGATCATCACCGCCCAGCTTGCCGGCGTGGCCGGCGGGCCGATGCTGACCGCGATGGCCATCGCCGGCCATGGATTGCCCGGCGCGGCCATGATGGGCTGCGCGCTTTTCGCCATGAGCCTGTTGCTCGTCGTGACAGTGGGAACGGCAAGCCACCGCAGAAGAAAGGAAACCCATGCCTAAAATGTTTGAAGGGAAAGTCGCCCTGGTCACCGGCGCGGGGCGCGGCATGGGCGAGGCGACGGCCATCCGCCTCGCACGCTTGGGCGCGGCCGTCGCCGTCGTGGACCGGGACGAGAAGGAAGCGCTCCGCGTAGCCGACGTCATCGGCGCCTCAGCCATTGCCGTTCCTGTCGACGTCAGCCGCCCGGATGAAGTGGCCGCCATGGTGGAAACGGTCCGCGATCGCTTCGGCGCGCTGCACCTCGCCGTCAACAATGCCGGCATCGCCGGCGTGCCGGGGCCGGTGGCCGATCAGAAGGACGAGGATTGGGAGAGAATGATCGCCACCAACCTCAGCAGCGTCTTCTATTGCCTGAAGCACCAGATTCCCGCCATTCTGGCGAGCGGCGGCGGTGCGATCGTCAATGTCTCCTCCATGTTCGGCCTGCGCGCCCAGCCGCAATTCGCCGCCTATTGCGCCGCAAAGCATGGCGTGATCGGACTCAGCCGGTCGGCGGCGCTCGAATATGCGGAGCAGCCAATCCGTATCAACACTTTCTGCCCCGGCACGTTCGACACGCCGATGCTGCGCGGCGGGGGCGAGCATAGTGCCCGGATCGCCGAGATGATCCCAAACAAGCGCCTCGGCGACCCGGATGAAGCCGCCGCAGTCACCTGCTTCCTGCTTTCGGACGACGCTTCCTATGTGAACGCTTCGGAATTTTCCGCCGATGCCGGCCTCATGCACTGAAAGGACGACGATGCTCGAGGATCGGAAGATATTGGTGACGGGCGTCGGCGGCGTTGCGGCGCTGCCGATCGCCACCTGGCTAGCGGAGCGTAACGAGGTCTGGGGCCTGTCCCGCTTTCCAGATCGTTCGGAAGGGGCGGCGCCCGCCCTTGCCGGACGGAACAAGGGGGCGGTCGCGTCTCGTTCGGTTTCCAGGCAGGAGGTCGAATCTCGGGGCATCCGAACCTTCGCCGCAGATCTCGCCGATGGCGACCTTTCGGACCTGCCGGATGATTTCACCCATGTCCTTCATTTTGCCTGGATGCGGGGCGACGCCGCCTCTCTCGACCAGGCGCTGCGCGTCAATGGTGTCGGCACTGGCCGCATCCTGCATCATTGCCGCGGGGCGCGTGGGGCGCTCGTCATTTCCTCGGCGGCCGTCTACACCCATCATCCCGACCCATGGCATCTCTATCGGGAAGACGACCTGATCGGGAGGGCCGCAACCGAGTTCGTGCCCACCAGTTCGGCCTGCAAGGTCAGTGAGGAAGCGGTCGCCCGTTTCTGCGCGGAGACATTCGACCTGCCGGTGACGATCGCGCGGCTCAACACCGTCTATGGCCCGGCGGGCGGGCTGCCGACGCGGGACCGGGACCTGATCCTGGCCGGGCGGGGCGTCGTGACCCCGCACGATCCCACACCCCATTCGCCGATCCATGCCCATGACATGCGCGATCAGGTAGCCGCCCTGCTGGATGCCGCGCACCGACGGCCCACCATCGTCAACTGGGCAGGCGACGAGGTGGTGACCGCCCAGCATTGGTGGGCGCTGACTGAAACGCTTTCCGGCCGCAAGGCCGAAGGCCGGGTGGAAGGCGACGGAGGCAAGGGCAACGCCGCCGACGTGACCCGCCGAAAGTCCATCACCGGCCCTTGCCGCACGACCTTCGACGCCGGATTCACCGCCCTCTATCGGGAACGCTACCCCACCTGATCCGCCACGACGCCGGCGGCTTGTTCCAGAAGGCGGTTGAGATGGTCGATCACCGGCGTGCGAAATCCCCGACTGTGCCCGGATAATCCCGTTCATCCCATAGTGAATGGCCCATGGCTGCTCGCCGACAGGGGCTATGACGCGACCAACGCGCTGCGCGTCCACGCAATGAAATTCTACAAGACCACACGAAGGCCGACCATTCACACCATCAACTGCGAGGCGATCAGCCAGCCGGGAAGTGCGGCCAGCGCCAGGAACGTGCCCAGCGGCACGCGCGCCGTTCGCTCTCGCGCTCGTCCCGTCACCAGCATCACGGCCAATCCCCCTGCCGACGCGATCAGCAGGATGAAAGGCAAGGCCTGCCATCCGAACCAGGCGCCCAGCGCGCCCAGCAGCTTGGCGTCGCCCAGTCCCAGTCCCTCGCGTCCACGCAGCGCCCGATAAGCGAGCGCGACGGCGAACAACAGGCCATAACCGATCGCCGCGCCGATGATACGGTCGGCCAGCACAATATCCGTCGCCCACAGGCCCAGCGTGAAGCCGAGAAAGGCGAGCGGCAGCGTCAGTGCGTCGGGCAGCCAGAAATGCCGCCAGTCGAGCAGCGCCAGGGTCAACAGCAGCCATCCCATCAGCATCCAGCCGATGCCGCCCGGATCGGGCCGGAAGCCCAGCGCCAGCGCACCGATGATCGCGCATCCCGCTTCCACCCGCCCATGAAGCGGATCGATCCGCGCGCCACAGGTCCGACAACGACCGCGGCTCAGCGCAGCACTCACCATCGGCACAAGATCGCGCGCCACCAATGTTCGGCCGCAACCGTCACAGGCCGACCGGCCCCGCATGACGCTGCGCCCCTGCGGCCAGCGCAGGATCAGCGTCGCGAGGAAACTGCCAAGGATCGCGCCGGCCAGCGCGCCGAGGACCGCCCCCGCCGGCTGGATCACAACGTGCCTTCGACCTTCAGCAGCTGGGCATTGCCGGCCCCGGCAAAACCCGCCTGCCCCAGCACGCCGGTCAGGGCCGGATCGGCCGTCTCGACCCGCATCTCCGCGACATAGCGGCCCGACCGCCAGATGCGCAGGTTGATCTTCTCCAGTCCCGACTGGCTCACCAGCGGCAGCAGCAGGGCGTCGCCGTCGCACGCGACAACGCCCGAAAGCCCCTGGCTCAGGTTCAGCCCCGGAAACTGACCCGCCATGCGCGCCCGCACGCGTCCTTCGGCATGGCCGCAGCGATCGCCGCTAAAATAGGCGCTGACATCCTCCAGCATCAGGCTGCCGACCGGCAGCGGCGCGAAGCTGCGGCCGAGCGGCACCGCGCCGGTCACATCGTCGACGCCGATCCGGCCGAAGCCGACCGTCAGCGCGCCCTTGATATCGTCCGCCAGCCCCTTGGTCCGGGCCACGTCGAAGCGCGCGCGGCCCATCAGCAGCGAGATGGGGGAAAGCCCCGCCCGCACGCTGCCGAGCGACATATTGCCCAGCATCAACTGATCGATCCGTCCGCTCCATACCGTGCCGCGCACCTCGCGCGCGGCGATGCCCAGCCGCTCCAGCCCGGCAAGGCCGAGCGCCACGCGCATCGGGAAAAAGAGCAGCAGGCCCAGCAGCAGGACGAGGATCAGCGCGATCCGACCGCGGCGCGACAGATGGAGGCCCATCATCGCCCCTCTCCCCGCACCAGCACCGCCTGCACCGAGACGCTGCCCGCCGTGGGCGATGGACGCGCGCTCATCGTCTCGACGCGCACACCCTGCGCCTCCAGCTGCGACAGCCAGGAAAAGAGCGCAATCGGCCGGACCGAGGCGATGGCGATGTCCATCCGATCATTGCCCTGCGCCTGCGCCCGCTCCAGTGTCAGCCCAGCCTCGCCCGCGCCCTGCCCGACAAATTGGTCGAGCGGCGTGGCGGGGCCGCTGGACGCCGGCGTGCGCGGCAGCGCCTTCAACTGCTTCACCGCCGCGCGAATGGCGGCGTTGCGATCGGTCGCCTCCAGCAGCGTCTCGCGTGCGCTCCTCTGCGCCCGGTCGATCGGCATGGCGACGCCGAACCACAGGATCACTCCAGCCAGCAGCGCGAACATCACGCCCAGCATATATTGCTCGCGGGTGGAGCGCTCCGCCCAGTAGGTGGCTATCCGTTCCATCATGACCGCACCGTGATATCCGCCAGCGTCCGCCCGCCCGGATCGCGGGACGGGGTGGCCGTGATCGTGAAGCCGGCCGCCTGCAGCGCCAGCAGCACTATGTTGATGTCATCCGCCTTGGCCGCCGCCAGCGTCGCGCGGACCATGCCGTCGGGATCGCGCGACAGGCTGGTCAGCGCCACGCCCGGCGCATCCTGCATCGCGGCAAGCAGGCCCGACACGGGCGCAGTGAAGGCCCGGCCGCCCGCGCCGCGCGCGGCCAATTGCCCCTCCATCTCGACCTGCGCCTGCGCGGCGTCGGCGGCGCCCGGCAGCACCTGCTGCGCCAGCGCCAGGCTCTCGCGATCGAGCCGGCCCGCCTCCATAGTCTGGCGGACGATACCGACCAGCGCGATCAGCAGGCTGGCGAGCAGGATCAGTCCGCACCACAAAGCGATACGGCCGATCCGTTTCCGATCGATCGCGCGGCGCACCCGCTTGGCGAAGTCGCCCTGACGCAGGTCGATCGGCGGCGTATCGAGCGCGGCGATGGCGCGCCCGTCGATCGCGCCCGTCGCCACATCCGCGACCGGCGCATCGCCGACCAGCTCGGGCAGCGCCATGTCCGCCGACAGCGCCATGTCCGCGCCGCGCAGCACTGCTTCGCCACCGACCATGCCACGCACGAAGCCATTGTCCGGTTCGGGCAGCAGCAGCGGCGCCGGCACGATGATGTCCGGGTCCAATCCATGATGCTGCGCCCAGAGCAGCCAATGCTGCATGTCGGCCCGGCTGGCGACCGCGACGACATGCGGCCTTGCCGGATCGTCCTGCTCGTCGGTCGCGGCGAATAATTGATCCGCCGGCAGCAGCCCGGCGGCCAGAGCGGACAGGCGCGATGCCGCGCGTCCCTGTCGCACCGGCAGTTCGGGATGGGCGATCCAATGCAGCGTCACCAGCGCGGCCGGCGGCACCAGCAGCACGCGCGCCTGATCGGGCAGCGCCGCGATACCGCAGGCGGCCAGCCAGTTCGCCCCCTCGCCCGACCGGACCGGCGCGCCGTCCACCACCCGCATCCAGCGCGGCGGGATCTCCCCGCTTTCGGGCAGGAAGATGATCAGGGCGTCGCGACTGCTCATGCGCCCGCCCCCCAGCTGCGCCGCACCAATATCGCCGGGCTTTGCCGCGCGTCGATCAGCGCCCGCTCCACCAGTTGCGTTCCCCCGACATCCACCGAAACATCTACTCCGAAAAATCCTGTCGTCATTTTGACCTGTTCCGACACTTCCTGCATCGGAGACAGGCCGACGAGCGATGGCAGCGTCCAGAATTGATTCACGCTGCCGTAGCCGTCCTCCGGCCGCTGCGCCAGCAATTGCCGCGCCTGGGCGACGCTCAATTCCCCCGGCAACAGCATGGCGAACAACGGTGCCTGTCCCGGCAGCAGCGTATTGATGTTGATCGGCGACAAATCCGTGACCGGCAGCGCACAAACCCACGGCTTGACCAGATCATAGATGGCCGGCGTGATCCCCGCCACCGCGCGCAACTCGCTGGGATCGACCATCATCCGGTTGGCGGTGCGATAGGGGCGATCGGCCTGGGCGTAAAAATCATCCTCGGCGCCGCCGGGCTGGGGCACGCTGTCGCTGTCGATCCAGTCGGCAAGGCTGGCCGAAGCCGCCTGCGCCTGGCGCGCATCGACGCCCAGCGCCTGGAGCAGCCCTTGGAATTGCGAAACCCCGATGGGTCGGACCTTGAGCGCCGCTTCGCTTTCGCCGCTGACCACGCTGTTGAGGTTGAAGCAGTTGCCCGCGTCAATGACGCGCGCGGTCGCCATTCCGCCGGGGACAGGGATCGCCTGCGGCGCGCCCAGCCATCCGCCGGCCAGCGTCATCTTGGTCGGGTTGGACGCCACCAGATCGCCGATCCGCAGCCGGGCGATCTCCGTCCCCGCGTCGGCATAGGCGCGCGCCTGATCGACCGCGCCGCCATTGCCCGTCATGCGCGTCGCCAGCGCCAGCCGCTCCAGCGCGCCGGCGGCGACCACCGCCATCACCGCGACCAGCAACAGCACGGTCAGCAGCGCCACGCCCTGTTCGCCCTGCTTGCGCGGATCAGGCACCGATCGTTCCTCCCGTCGCCTCTTCCGGCTTTTCCACGGGGCCGGGCGCGACCAGGAAACGCAGCGTCACCGGCGGTTCGCCGGTGCGGGTCACGGTCAGTTCCACCGCCCTGGGCAGCAGGTCGGGCTGGGTCGGCGTCCAATCCTCGCGCCATTCGCCCTGCGCGTCGCGAAAACGCAGTTTGACCGCCTCGACATGCTCCAGCAGCGCCGCCGAATCGTCCCCGGCCGCGCCGTCAAGCTGGGCATAGGTGCGCCGCTCCAGCCGGCCCTGCCGCACCCAATATTCGACCTTTTGCAGCGACGGGCGCGGCAGATCGCCCAGATTGTCCCAGCCGCCGCGCACGAACTGCATCACCGGCTGCTCCTCGCCCCCGTCATGCGCCCAGAAGGCCGGCGCGAGCGTCCCCGCCTCGGTCCGGGTGATGCGCGACACCGCCTGCCCCAGGTCGCCGGCCAGCGCCCCGCCCGCGCGCTGCACCGCCGCCATATCGTCCAGACGCGCCTTGACCTGCGCCTGCGCCGACACGCTGTTCCCCAGCAACAGCACGCCCGCCGCCGCCAGCATCGCGAAGATCATCAGCGCGACCAGCAGTTCGATCAGCGTGAAGCCCTGTTGGGCGGAACGCTCCAAACGCGTGAAGCCCTGTTGGGCGGAACGCTCCAAACGCGTGAAGCCCTGTTGGGCGGAATGCTCCAAACGCGTGAAGCCCTGTTGGGCGGAATGCTCCAAACGCGTGAAGCCCTGTTGGGCGGAATGCTCCAAACGCGTGAAGCCCTGTTGGGCGGAACGCTCCAAACGCGTGAAGCCCTGTTGGGCGGAACGCTCCAAACGCGTGAAGCCCTGTTGGGCGGAACGCTCCAAAGGCGTAACGGCGCTTTTCCCGGCTCCGTTCGCTTCGAGCGAAGTCGAGAAGCGGATAGCACTGCGCCTGCGTTGCTCGACTGCACGCGAAACGACCGAACAGGCTGGTTTGACGGGCTTCATTGCACCACCCGCACGAAGCTCAGAACGACCGGCGATGCGCCCGGCTGGCCGTCGACGGTCAGGTCAACCTGAAGCAGTCGCTTGTCGTCGGTCGCCCGGACGACACGGCTCCAATGCCAGCGCCGCCCGCCATTATCGACCTCGCCATCTTCCTCGCCGACCGATGGCGGCGCGGGATCGGTCTGCACCTCCACCATCAGGTTGCGCGCGACGATCTGCCCCAGCGCCTTGCTGTCGAGGTCGGCCGCGGTGTGCAGCGTCACGCCCTGCAACCGCACCAGAGCAAGCGCGGCCAGGCTGAACACCGCCAGCGCGACCAGCATTTCCAAAAGGGTGAACCCCGCTTCGCTCTTGCCCTGACGCCTAGCCACCGACCATGACCTTCCCCGCCATATCGACGGTCACGGACACGCGCTCGCCTTCGCGGGCGAGGGTCACGGTCAGGGGATCGGTCGGCAGGCCGGTGCCGTCGAAGGCGATCTGCTGCCGTCCGTCCTTGCCCACCAGCGCGCGCGTGCCGCCTTTCCAGTTGGCGGTGACGAAAGGCTTGTCCTCCAGCGACGCCCATTGGCCGCCCTCGCGGCGCTGGAAACCATAGCCCGAGGCCGACACCCACACCCCCATGGGGCGCGCGGTGACGACCGCTTCGTCGCGCGCGGCGGCGACGCGCGCGGCGAAGCGGTCGGCATCCTCGATCACCCGGCCGCGCGGGTCGGGAATGGCGAGGACGACGGCGGCGGACATGAAGCCGATGATGGTCAGCACGACCATCAGCTCGATCAGGGTAAATCCATTTCCGTTCGGGGATGGATCAGAGTTCGCTGGAATAGATGTCGGCATTCTCATTCTCGCCGCCCGGCTGGCCGTCGGCGCCCAGCGAGCTGATGTCGAATGCGCCACGGCGCCCCGGCACGGTGTAGAGATAGGCGCGCCCCCACGGGTCCTGCGGCAGCTTCTTGATATAACCGCCGCGACGATAGCGCTGCGGCTGTGCCAGCGACGCGGGCGGATTGAGCAGCGCCTGCAAGCCGTCGGTCGCCGATGGATAGGTCAGATTGTCGAGCCGATATTGCTCCAGTGCCTGTTCGATGGTCGAGATGTCTGCCTTCGCCTTCTCGATCCGGGCCGTGTCGGTCGCGGGGATAACGTTGATCGCCACGATCGTCGCCAGCAGGCCGATGATGACGATCACGACCATCAGTTCGACCAGCGTGAAGCCGTGCTCGGCGGAACGCCTCATGGAGGTGAAGCCGTGCTCGGCGGAACGCCTCGAAAACGTGAAGCCGTGTTCGGCGGAACGCCTCACGGGCGTGAAGCCTTCTTCACCCCACCCCTCGCCTCCGTTCGCCCTGAGCCTGTCGAAGGGCTCTTCTTTCTTGGAAGAAAGGAGCAGGGCTTCGACAAGCTCAGCCCGAACGGATTTCAGTTTGCGCATATTCGACTCCTTCAAGCCCCGGTGAGGCTTTGCAGCTGCAGGATCGGCAGCAGGATGGACAGGATGATGACGGCGACGATGCCCCCCATCAGTATGATGATGACCGGCTCCAGCATCGCCAGCGCCGCGGAGGTGAAGCTGTCAAACTCCCGCTCCAGATAATCGGCGGCCCGCTCCAGCATCGTGTCGAGCCGCCCCGCGCTCTCCCCGCTCGCGGCGAGATAGACCAGCAGCGGCGGGAACACCCCCGCGCGCCGCAGCGCCGCCGACAGGCTGCCGCCGCCGCGGATCGCCTCGACGATCTCGTCCGACGCCTTACGCAGCACGCGGTTGTGGACGGTGTTGGCGGTCAGCGACAGGCCTTCCATCAGCGGCAGGCGACTCGCCACCATGGTCGACAGGGTGCGCGCCATCCGCGCCGCATGGAGGTCGCGGATCAGCCGCCCCAGCAAGGGCAGCCCCAACAGCATCGCGTCGAAGCGATAACGAAAACCCTCCACCTTCATCGCGCGCCAGAATCCCAGGCCCGCCAGCGCGATCAGGATCAGCAGCAACCACCAGTAACCGGCGAGGAAGGCGGATATCGCCATCACCATCCGGGTCAGGAAGGGCAGTTGCTGCCCCACCGTATCGAACTGCTCGACCACCTTGGGCACGACGAAGATCATCAGCGCCGCGACCACGAACACGGCGAAAGTCGCCAGCACGCTCGGATAGGCAATCGCGGTCAGCACCTTGGACCGCATCACCGCCTGCCGCTCCATCAGGTCGGACAGCCGCTCCATGATCGTCGGCAAGCTGCCCGAGCTTTCGCCCGCCGAAACCATGGCGCGATAGAGGGCGGGGAAACTTTTCGGCTCCGCGCCCAGCGCATCGGCCAGCCGCCGCCCTTCCAGCACGCCCGAATGGACCTTGCCCACGATTGCGCGGACATGGGCCTGCTCGCTCTGACGGCCGATGGTCCGCAGCGATTCCTCCAGCGGGCTGACCTGGATCAGCGTGGAAAGCTGGCGGGTGAAGAGGGTCAGTTCCTTGGCGCTAAAGCGCGGGCTGCGCAGCGACAACCCCGCGCGCTTGCGCGCCACAGCGACCGCGCCAGCCTCCAGCCGCACGACGAACAGCTTGCGCGCGTCGAGCCTGGCGCGCGCATCCTCGACCGTGTCGGCCTTGATCTTCCCCAAACGCTCCTTGCCCGCCGGGTCGATCGCCACATAGTCGAAATCAGCCATCGGCGATGGTTTCCACCTCGGTCGCGTCGCGGCGCGACACGCGGATGGCTTCCTCCGCCGTGGTCTGGCCGTCGCGCACCAGCGCACGCGCCGCCGATCCCAGATTGGGCGCGTTCAGGAAGGCATGGCGCGCGATCAGCGATTCATCGCCGCCATCGTTGATCAGGCGGCGGATGGTGTCATCCACCCGGATCGCCTCGAACACGCCGATCCGGCCCTTGTAACCGGAACCGCTGCACTCCTCGCAGCCGCGCGCCTTGTAGATGATGGTGCCCGGATCGAAGCCCAGCAGCGCGCTGGCCGACTTGTCCGCCTGCACCGGCTCGCGGCAATGCTGGCAGAGGCGGCGGACCAGGCGCTGGGCGATGACCGCGCGCAGAGTCGAGGCGAGCAGGAACGGCTCCACCCGCATGTCGCGCATCCGCGTGATCGCGCCCACGGCGTCGTTGGTATGCACGGTCGACAGCACGAGGTGGCCGGTCAGCGACGCCTGCACGGCGATCTCCGCCGTTTCCCGGTCGCGGATTTCCCCGACCATCACCACGTCCGGGTCCTGGCGCAGGATCGCGCGCAGCCCTGCCGCGAAGGTCAGGCCGACCTTGGCATTGACCTGCGTCTGGCCGACGCCCTCGATCGCATATTCGACCGGGTCTTCCACCGTCAGGATGTTGCGCGACCCGTCGTTCAGGGTGCGCAAGCCCGCATAGAGCGTCGTCGTCTTGCCCGAACCGGTCGGCCCGGTGACGAGGATGATGCCGTTCGGCTCGGAAAGCCCCTCGCGGAAGATCCGGTCCGGCGCGCCCGTCATGCCCAGCAGGTCGAGCGTGATGCCCGCATTCTCCTTGTCGAGAATACGCAGCACCACCCGCTCGCCCGCCCGGCTCGGCAGCGTGGATACACGCACGTCCAGCAACTTGCCGCCCAGCGTCAGGCCGATGCGCCCGTCCTGCGGCACGCGCCGCTCGGCGATGTCGAGCCGCGCCATCACCTTGATGCGGCTGACCACCACGGGCGCGACGTGCGGCGGCATCCGCAGCGTCTCGCGCAGCACGCCGTCGACGCGCATCCGCACGATCAGGCCCGTCTCATAAGGCTCGATATGAATGTCCGACACGCCCTGCCGCGCGGCCTCGGCGATGATGCCGTTGATCAGGCGGATCGCCGGCGCATCGTCGGCGCTGTCGAGCAGGTCGTCGGCCGTCGGAATGTCGGCGGCCAATATGTCCAGTTCGTCGGCGCCGACCTCCAGCGATCCCGCCATGGCGGCCGCGCTGCCCTCCATCGCATAATGGTCGGACAAATGCCGGTCGAACTGCGGCGCGTCCACGAAGCGCACGTCGAAGCTGCGCGCCAGATGCCGCCGCACCTCCAGCAGCACGCGCGGGTCGCTGCCCTCGCGCACCGCGATGGTCAGCCGGTCGCCCTCGGGTGGCAACAGCACCACGCCATGCTTGCGCGCGAAGGCATAGGGAATGTCGATCGGACGCGGCGGAATGACCGGGGGGCCGATCTCGGCTGGATCAGAGGTAAGATCGTTCACACCAACCTCCGTTCGCCCTGAGCTTGTCGAAGGGCCATTCGACGCCGCCCAGGACAGGCTTCGACAGGCTCGGCCCGAATGGACGGAAAAGATATCCCGTCACTTCTTCTCTCCGCTTGGCTGGATCTGGACCGGACGCACGACGCCGCTCGACTGGCGAACGGTCGGCTCGATCACTTCCGGCGTGGCGGCGGCGGGCTGCACCACCGCGTCGCCCGGCTGCGGCGCGGCGATCGGCGGGGTCGCGCCCATATAATCGCGCACCAACTCGTCGATCGTTGGCTCTACCGTGGGATCGCGCTGCAACTGCATACCGCGAATATAGCCATAGCGCTGCTGCGTCAGCTTCTGCGCATCCTCCTTCGACCGCAATATGGTCGGGCGGATGAACACCATCAGATTGGTCTTGCTCCGGCTCTTGCTGCGCGACTTGAACAGTTCGCCGATGCCCGGAATGTCGGACAGCAGCGGAATCCGCTCGATCGTCTTGCGCTCATTATCGTCGAGCAGGCCGCCCAGCGCCAATATCTCGCCGTCGTCGACCGTCACGGTCGTCTCGATCTCGCGCTTGTTGATGATGAGGTCGCTATTGTCGGTGCTGACCGGCCCGGCGACGCTCGACACTTCCTGCTTCAGGAACAGCTTGATCGCGCCGCCGGTGTTGATCTGCGGCTTCACTTCCAGCTTGATGCCGACATCCTGTCGCTGGACGGTGCGGAACTGGTTGTCGAAATTCTGGCTCAGCGCCTCGCCGGTCGTGATCGGCACCTGCTGGCCCACCAGGATCGACGCCTTCTGGTTGTCCAGCGTCATGACCGACGGCGTGGACAGAAGGTTGCTTTCCGTGTCGGACTTCACCGCATTGATGATCGCGCCGAAGATGCCGTTGCGGCCGATGCTGCCGCCCAGGCCCGCGATCGCGCCGGTCGCGCTTTGCAGGCTGCTCACCGCCGCCTGCTGCAGCGTGCTGGCAAGGTCGCTGTTGGTCTGCGTCTCGGTCGTCGTGGTCGATCCGTCGGCCGCCACCACGGTCGTCGTGGTCGTGCCCAGCCGGTCGGCGGCATAGGCGCCCGCCAGCGTCAGCAGATTGGGCTGTGCATTGCTGTAATTGGTCGCGGCAAAGCCGGTCGACGTGCTGCCGATCAGGAACTGGACGCCCAGCCGCTTGGCGGCCGCGTCGCTGATCTCGACGATGATCGCCTCCACCAGCACCTGTTCGCGGCGGGTGTCGATCTGGCGGATGGTTTCGCCCAGCATCCGCTGCACATCGCTGTTCGCCGCCACGATGATGGCATTGGCGCCCTCGTAGCGCGTGACGATCGCTGGCCCGCGCGTCGAAATACCGCTGCCCGAAGAGGAAGAGGAGGATGCCGCCGCCACTGGCACCGCGGCCTGCGAAGCGGGCGCGGCGCTCGGGCCGTTACCCGATCCGTTGCCCGCCGCCGGCGTGGACGCCGTCACCGGCTGGTTGCTCGACTGTCCGATCAGTTGCTGCAACACCGGCAGCATTTTTTCCGCATCGGCATGTTCCAGCCAGTAGACGCGAATTTCGGTGCCGCTCGCCGCCTGCCGGTCCAGTTCGCGCGCCATGGTGGCGAGCCGCGCCACCGTATTGGCGTCGCCCCGGATCGCGACCGAATTGCTGCTGTCGATCGGCACCACCGTCGCGGCCGAAGGCGCGGCATTCTCGCCGCCGCCGCTCGCCACCAGCGCCTGAAGCGAGGTCGCGATCTCACGCGCGCCGGCATTTTTCAGGCTGACCATCTGCGTCGCCGCCGTATCGCGGTCGATCCGCGCGATCACCTGGCGAATGCGCGCGATATTGTCGGCATAATCGGCCACGACCACGCTGTTGCCCGCCCGGTTGGCGGTGACGGAGCCGTCCTTGCTCACCAGCGGGCGCAGCGTTTCCAGCGCGCTCGCCGCATCGATGGAGCGCAGGCGGAAGACTTCGGTGACGAAGCTGTTGCGGTTCGCCGCCCGGCCCACGCCGCTCGGCTGACCCGCCGCGCCATCCGCCGGCTGGATACGATAGGCGCCGCCCGGCGCGGGCACCGCGACCAGCCCATTGGCGCGCAGGGTCGACAGGAAAATCTCGAAATATTCGGATCGTGACAGCGGCCGGTCGGTCACGACCGACACTTTCCCCTGCACCCGATTGTCGATGATGAAGGTGCGCCCGGTGACGCGCGCCGCATCCTGAATGAAGGCGCGTATATCGGCATCGCGCACGTTCAGCGTCTGCTGCGCCTGCACCGGGGTGGCGATCGGCGCGGCCAGAGCAAGGGCCATGGCGGCGGAAAGGAGGAATTTGCGGGTCATTGGCCTTGCACTATGATGTTGACGGAGGCGACGGCGGCGCCGCGCTCGACGGTCAGGGCAAGCCGCGCACCGGGCGCGATCTTGCTCTGGATGGCCTGGAAATTGCCGACGGGCTGGCCGTCTACCTGCGTGATGATATCGCCCGGCTTGAACCCGGCATTGGCGAAGGCCGGCCCCTTGGACAGGACCGCCAACCCCGTGATCCGCCCATTCTGCATCCGCGGCGCGAAACCGATATCGCGCTTCAGGCTGTCCGCAGTGGGCGAATCCTGGCCGGGCGGCGGTGCGGCCGGCGGCGGCGCCGCGCTCTGCCAGCCCTCACCCGATGCCGGCGCGGGCGGCGCCGACTCGGGCGCGGGCGCGGACTGGTCGAGGAAGACCTGCTCCTCGGCCCCGCCCCGGTCGATCGTCACATGGTCGAAGGCGACGGCCTTCAGCACCACGCCGGGCAAAATCTCATCGCCGACGGCAAAGCTGTTCTGCACGCCATCGGGCGTCGCGATGATCGCCGATCCCAGACCCGATCCTTCGTTGAGGCGGATGCCGTAGACGGTCAGCGCCAGCGAGGTGACGACGCCACCCCCGGACTGCTGCGGCGCGCCGGTCCGAAAAAAGGGATCGAAGCTGGCGAAGAGCGCCTGCCGGGCGTTGGCGGGCAGAATTTGCGCCTGCCGCCCTTCCCAGAAACCGAAGCTGCCGACCGGGGTCAGCACGACCCAGATGAAGCGCGCCACCTGCAACGCCAGCAACGCCAGCAACAGCCGCTCGCCCAGCTTCAGCCAGTCGATTGACGGCACACCGTCTTTCCAACCACGGACCCTGTCGCCGAACGGCACGCGCATCTGCAATTGACCCCCTTGCGTTCCCGCCCGCCTAGGGAACTCTTCTTACTCGAAAATGACATTTATATGTCAGTTATATGACACGACACGCAAGTAAGGGAGGGAGCTTGCATTTCGCGGCGTCAACGATAGCTAAACGCGCAATGGGTCAACCACGCGCCGCTTCCTGCGAGGGTCCGTCATGTCCGATATCGCCGATCATCCCAAGGCCGTTGATGCCGATCCCGCCTGGATCGCCGGCCATCCGCGCGTGCAGAAAGTGCCTAATCGCGAACTGACCCTGTTCATCCAGCGCCAGTTCCTGTCGGCCGAAGAGTGCGCTTTATTGGTCGAACGGATCGAGGCCGACCGTCGCCCTTCCACCATCGCCGACGCCAATGGCGACGGCTATTTTCGCACCAGCGAGACCTGCGATCTCGATCCGATGGACAGCTTCATCGCCACGATCGACGCGAAACTCGCCGCCTTCGCCGGAATCGATCCCCTTTATGGCGAACCGATCCAGGGCCAGCGCTACGGCGTCGGGCAGGAATTCAAGGCGCATACCGACTATTTCGACCCCAAGGGCGCGGATTATGCCCAATATTGCTCGGTGGCGGGCAATCGCACCTGGACGCTGATGGTCTACCTCAACGAACCGGCGGCTGGCGGGGCCACGCGCTTCAGCAAGATCGGCAAGACCGTTCAGCCCGAAACCGGCAAGCTGCTCGCCTGGAACAACCGCATCGCGCCGGGCCAGCCCAATCCGGCCAGCCTCCACCACGGCATGAAGGTGCGCAGCGGCGTCAAGCATATCATCACCAAATGGTATCGCGAAAAGCCCTGGGGCTGAGGCGGCGGCTCAGAGCATTTTCCAGTTGACCGTTTACGGTCGACGGCTCGGAGCCGCAGGCCAGCGGCGCTAAAATGCGGCCATCCAAAGATGAGAGCGTTTTCACTCATAGTGAAGACGCTCTAGTGGGATTGATTTTGACATTTGCATCCCCTGGCGGTTGGGATGGGTCTGCAAATGTCAAAATCGTAAAATCCACTAGAATCATATATTTCTAATGGTCCGAATAGATTCTGACATTCATGTGGGACATGGCCTCAAGCGGTGTCGAATGTCAGTATCGGACCACTAGTTCCAGAATTTGCGCGCGTCGNTATATTTCTAATGGTCCGAATAGATTCTGACATTCATGTGGGACATGGCCTCAAGCGGTGTCGAATGTCAGTATCGGACCACTAGTTCCAGAATTTGCGCGCGTCGGCCAGTTCCGCATGGGCATTGGCCGCGCCCGCGACCAGCTTCTTCTTCCGCTTGAGGCCCAGCGCCGTATCGCGGGCCAGGCCGTGCTGCTCCAGCAGGTCGGGCGCGCTCACCAGGTCATTGAGGTCGCCCAGCCGCTCCTGCAACGCCTCCAGCGCGTCGACAAATGCGCGATGACGGCGGCGCTGGCCCGAAGCCGGGAATAAATCGGTAAAAAATTCCGTGCCATAGCGGAGTTTCTTGGCGTCCTTTCGAACCTGATGCCGGGCGTCGTCGGGGAGCTTCGCCATATCGCGCCCGCCCTTGCGCACTTTGCCGCGGAAGCGCCGAAGCCGGCTCGCGGCGAAATCCGTCGCAGGCGCGTCGGCATCGCCGCCACATCCCGCCCCCAGCGCCAGCCATTCGGCAAGATCGACCAGCAGCATCCGCACCCGCGCGCTATGGAGCCATTCGCCCACCCGCCTGTGCGCCGCTTCGCGCGCATCCGCCAGCGACTGCCGCGCCGCCTCATCCTCGACCCGCTCCGCCAGCACGTCCAGGTCGCGCGCCTCGCCCAACATGCCGGCAAGCCAGCGCAACTCGTCCTGGAAACGCTGAACATCGGCTTCCAGCAGGATCGGCTTGAACAGCGTCAATGCCGATCGCAACCGCCGCACCGCGACCCGCGCCTGATGCAGCGCCTTGGGTTCATATTGCTCCAGCAGCAGCGCCTCGTTCAGCCGATAATGGCGCAGGCAGGCCTGGGCGATGCGCAAAAAGGCCTCGCTCGCCTTCATCGCCGGATCGAGCCGCACCCGTTCCGCCTTGAATGCGGCGGGCATGGCGGCGCGCAACCGATAGCCGCGCTCAGGCTTGGTCAGCACCCCGGGACGAACCGGCACCTCGCCATCGATGCGGCGGGCGATGGCGAACAGCGCCGCCGGCGGCCCCGCCTTCAGTTCCAGCTCGATCTCACATAATGGCTCCTCGCGTTCACCCGCGCGCACCACGCCCCGGTCGAGCACCAGTTCGACCCGCCCGTCGCCTTCGGTCAGCAGCCAGCGGCTCCGCTCCACATCCACTTCGAACACCGGCTCGACCTGTTCTGCCGCCTCGCCGAACAATTCAAGAAGCGGCGTCCGGGCATCGATCGTCGGTTTCACGCCGCGCACCGGCATTTCCCACTCCTGCCGCGCGAACAGCCCCGCCGACCCGCCATCGGCCTTTACCGTCTGGATGCGGCGCTTGCCCGACTTGCGGATGCGCAGGCTCATTCCCTTGTCCGCCAGCTGGCCGTCGGGCGTGTCGAAATAGACGGACTGGAGCCGCGTCACATCCTCCCGTTCCGGCAGGCCGTCCCAATCAGCGAAAATGTCCGCCGCCGCGTTCGACAGGTCCAGCTTCAGTTCGATCTCGCGTCCCATAGGTCCCTCCGTCCGTCATCCGGCGCGGAGCGGGCTTGTAACATGAAGCGTCACGGAAAGACATTGTTCCTGAATCGGAACGGCCGGCCTGTCGCAGGACAGCCCGGCCGCTGGAGGGTGCGGGACGTTGCCGCCCCGCATCGCCCTGTCGATCAGAAGGCCACGGTCAGCGACGCCGCGATGGTCGTGCCGATCTTGTAGCGGTTGTAGAACACCTTGTTGCCACCGGCTTCCTGGAACTCCTGGAATTTCCGGCCGGTGATGTTGCGAGCCTCGAACTTGAACTCGCTGTTGATCCCACCCGGCAGCGTCACGCCCTGGCGCGCGACGAAATCCAGCGTCAGGCCCGGCTTTTCCTTGATGTCGGGCTGCAGGTTCGGGCCGCGGCTGGTGACGCGCGGGCTGGCATAGGTCAGCAGCAGCGTCTGCTGCGACAGCCTGTCCGTATCCTCAAGTCCCAGTTGCAAGTTGACCAGATGGTCGGACTGACCGGTCAGCGGCACGCCGTTCAGGAAATAGTCCGACGCGGCCGGCAGCGGGCCGGTGGTGTAGGTATAGGGAATGGTGGTGTCCCCTTCCCTCACCTTCAACTTCGACTGGGTGTAGGTATAGTTGCCGATCAGCGCGATGCGGCGGCTGGCGAAGAAGTCCGAATCCGACCAGCCATCGAGCGGGACATATTTCTGCGCTTCGACTTCGAAACCGTAAAGCGACGCTTCCGGTGCGTTGGCGAAGCTGGTCGTCACCGTATAGGTATCGGTGATCGTCGTGAACGTTTCGATCGGATTGTCGATCTTCTTGTAGAAGGCCGCCGCGGTCAGCCGTTCGTCACGCCCCATATACCATTCGGCGCGGATGTCCGCGTTCCACAGCTGGCTGTCCTTCAGGAAAGGATTGCCGCGATAGAAACGGTTCGATTCCGTATCGAGGAAGGGCTGGGCGATCAGTTCGCGGAACTGCGGGCGGGCAATGGTCTTCGACCCGCTCGCACGGAATTGCAGGCCCTGCGCCGCTTCGAAGGTCAGCGTCACGGCCGGCAGCCAGTAATCCTTCTTGATCTCGTTGAACGGGGTGACGCCAGTATTGTAGACGTCCACGCCCGTCACCGACTGCTCGCCCTTTTCGTAACGGACACCGGCGTTGATCGTCACGCCGGGGATGACTTCGGCCTGCAACTGGCCATAGCCGGCATGGACGCGCAGCGCGGCGTCATAGACCGGATAGTTGCCCGAAAATTCCAGCAGGCTGATGTCATAGAGCTGGATCGACGCATCCGACAACAGATAGTCGGGGCGCAGCTGCTGCACCGCGATCGGCAGGTTGGTGGCGTCGAAATGCAGTTCGTAACGCGACGCCGTCCGCTTGGTGTCGGTATAGGCATAGCCGCCCGTCAGCGTCACCGCCGGCGAGAATTTGTAGCTGAGGTCAGCGCCGGCCGACCACAGATCCTCGTTCAGGTCGCTGAAGGTGATCGATGCGTCGCCGCGCTGGCGGTTGAGCGCGTTGATGAAGCGGTCGCCGACCGGGTCGACAGCGGTATCGATATTGCTGCGCACATATTCGAAATCGCGCTCATAGGGCGCTTCGCGCTGCGAATTGGCGTAACCGCCGCGCACGTCCAGGCTCAGCGCATCGGTCAGCTTGAACTCGCCCACCAGCTGGGTGTCGATCAGCTGGCGCTCATACCAGGCGGTGCTCTGGGTCATATAGTCCGCACCCTGGATCTGGCCGTCATTGCGACCGACCGCCAGCGCGCTGCGCTTCAGCGTGTCGCGGATGTAGAGATTGGTCCAGCGCAGCTTCTGGTCGCCCAGTTCCAGACCAAAGCCAAGCAGGCCGTTCACCGTCACCTCATTGTCGGTGCTGACCTGGCGATAATCCTTGCCCGCGCCCTGCGCCACGTCGAGCGACGCCTGCTGGATATTGTCGCGGGTGCGCCACTTGTTGTTGTAGCTGGCCGTCGCGATGATGCCCAGACGGCCGTCGCTGCCAACGTCCATCGCCGTGCCGCCGTTCAGCGACGCGGAGAAGTTGAACGGCAGGCTATTGGTCCGCTGCACCACCGACGTATTGCTGTTCTGGAAGCTCATCGCGATGGCGCGCAGGTCCGCGCGCGGGATGTTGGAGAAGGCCGTGCCGCTGTTGATGGCATTCTTCAACAGGTTGGGGACGTCGCGCGTGCCGTCGTCGAAACCGGTCCAGTCGGACTTCGCGCCATAATGGGTGTAGCCCATCTGGCCCGAGGTTTCGGTATTGGCGGAGCTGCCGACGCCGACTTCCAGATAGCTTTCGGTCGGGATCGCCTTGGTCGTCAGGTTGATCACGCCGCCGCCGAATTCACCGGGGAAGTTGGCGGAGAAGCTCTTCTGCACCAGGGTCGACGCGATCACGCTGGTCGGGAAGATATCGAGCGGAACGACGCGCTTGAGCGGTTCGGGGCTGGGTAGCGGCGAACCGTTGAGCAAAGCGAGCGAATAACGGTCGCCCAGGCCGCGGACATAGACATAGCCGCCCGACACGACCGACAGGCCGGTGACGCGCTGCAACGAACCGGCGATGTCGCCTTCGCCGGTGCGCTTGATGTCGGCGGCCGACAGGACGTTCACCACCTGCGGCGCGGATTGGGAGATGTTGGCGGTGCGGCGGCCGGTCACGACGATGTCGGCGCCAGGGATCGACACATCGACATTGCCCGACTGGGCGTCGGCTTCCTCGGCCGCGCTGGGCGTGCCGCTGGGCGTCGTCGGCGCGCCCGTCTGTCCGGCGCCAGGCTGTTCGGCGGTTGTTTCAGTCTGGGCCATGACGGCAGGCGCCGACAGGGCGGTGGAAATCAGGAGCAGGCGCGCCAGGGTCAGCGGCTTCGACATGCGATGGTCCCCCTTTTGGGATTATTCCGTGCAAAGAAGGCGGGGAAGCGCTGAAAACGCTCCCCCGCCCCTGTTGAGGTCAGGTGCCGATCAGGTGGTCGGGATGGCGGTGCAGTTGCCGCTGGCGCTGCCGAAGCCCGCCGTCACCGAATTGCAGGTCCAGCCGGCATACCAGGTATCGCTGCTGTCCCGGACCGCGCCGACATAGTTGGTCGCGGTGAAGTTGCTGTCGATCGTCCTGGGATCGGTCGCCACCAGCGCGGTTTCGGTCGCGCCGTTGACGAACAGGTTCGTCAGCGACGGCGTGTAGGTGATGGTGCTATTCGGACCGGCTTCGAAGATCGAGCGGACGGTGGCGGCATCGACGCCGCGCTGGCCCGCGAAGGGCGTGGCGGCAAGGCACTGCATCGCGACCGAAATGTAGCGCGGACGGCCGGCATCCTGCAGCGCGGTGTCGGCGTCACGCACCGTGGTGGTGCTGTCGATGCGCAGGCAGGTCTGGGTCGGGCTGACGATCAGGCCGTTGATCAGGTTCAGGTCGGCGCCGCCGCGCAGCAGCATGGCCGCACCATTGCTGCCCGTGGTCGAACGGTTGATCCAGGTGAAGTTGGCGACCTTCACGAACTGGCGCGGCAGGGCGTCTTCGCCATTGTTCGCCGCCGAACCACCGTTCGAGTCGGTTTCCATGAAGCTGTCGCCGATATTGTTGCCGTCGCGCTGGACGCCGATCACATATTGGATCGTGCCGCGATAGCCGACGTCGGTGTCGAGATTATCGTCTTCGTTGCCGGTCAGGACGAGATAGCGGGGATGGACCGAACCGCCGAAGATTTCGATGCCGTCGTCCGAGCTGTTGTGAACCTGGATATGGTCAAGCTGCGTGCCCGTGCCGACGCCCGAAGGGGTCAGGCCCTGGAGTTCGCTCGAACCCGACAGGACGAAGCCCGAATAGCGGATCTGGACATAGGACATGCGGCCCGAATTGTCGGCATCGTCGGCGCCGCCATACAGCGCGCCGCTCGCGCCTTCGGTGTCGCGTTCGCACGCCGTGGTGCCAGGCGCGGCGGCCGGCGCGGCGCAGTCGGTGATCCGCGCGCGGCCGAGCAGCACGACGCCGCCCCACTGGGCCGAAGACTGGTCCGTGCTGGTGCCGAGCACATTTTCACGGCTGGTGAAGATGATCGGCTGGCTGGCGGTGCCGACGGCGCTGATGCGGTTGCCGCGATTGACGGCCAGGAAGGTGTTGCCGGTGCCGGCGAAGATCACCACGCCCGGATCGATCGTCAGCGTGACATTGTTGCCGGTGCTGGCGGCGCCCTGGTCGGTGCCGACGTCGACGCGGCCGGGCATCGAGTAGATCACGCCGGCCTGCTTCGAAATGGCGGTCGAGCTGGTGAAGCGCGCCGGGAAGGCGCAATTGCGCCACGCGTCGCCGGTCACGGTGTTGGTGATGATGCCCGCGTCGGTCAGCTGGACCGAGCCGGCGATGCTGGGGCAGCTGGCAGCCGGCGTCACCGCGGTCGGGGTCGGCGTGGGGGTCGGGGTCGGCGTGGGGGTCGGGGTCGGCGTGGGGGTCGGAGTCGGGATGACGATGGTGCCCTCGCCCGGCGAGGAGATATCGTCCGCACCGCAGGCGCTCAGGCCAACGCAGGCGCAGCTCGCCATCAGGATCGTGTGGATACGGTTAATCTTGGCCATGTCGTCTCCGCTCCGGCTTTGCCGGGTTGTTGAAGTGCGGAGCGCAGGGGAAACTCGACTCGGACAACGCCCCCTGTCGCCCTCTGGGCCGGCAAGTAGGAGGCTGAAATGACATGATCATTCCGGTTCTATGACAACACCGGGACTATAAAATGACAATTCAGAGACTCATCTTTCAATTTTATGACAATTCCATCGACCATCCACGCAAAAGGGCGCCATCCTTGCTGGATGACGCCCCCTGCTCCCTGCACCTATCCCGAAGGAAATCAGCGCATCGCGTAGCTCGGATTGAGGCGGCCCAGCGCGCGCACGGCCACATCGCGCGAAGATTCCTCATTGCCGTTCGCCAGCACCAGCGTCACTTCCGGCGCGAAGCGGGCGGAGCGATAGGCTTCGCGCGCCTGCGCCGTCCTGCCCATTCCGGCATAGGCGTTGCCAAGGTTGATAAGGCGGGCGGGATCATTCTCACCATAGACCGGCATCGGCGCCAGCTTGCGCAGCGCATCCTCGAACCGGCCGGCGGTCAGGGCCTTGGCCGCCAGGCTGCCATCGGGCACGCCCACCACGACCATCTCCTCGGGCGCTGCCTGAGCCACGCCCGGCGCCATCGCGGCCAGCGCCAGCCCCATCATCACAGCGACCTTCCTCATCCATCAATCTCCTAGAAAAAACTTCCTACTATATTCAGAAGTATTTCATTTATATGACATCAGGACAAGATGGCTTTATGGCGCTGATAATGATTTTCTTTTGTTATGAATCAATATGTTATAAATTTTACGCCATAATGTCATAAAAGCGTAATCTAAAATCGTCGCGCAGGGAATAGCGATTCGAATCGGCAACGCGCGCAACGGCGCGCCAACCGTAATCGGCTGTTGGTTTGCGATGTCGGGAAGCAAGTCCGGAGGCTTCTGTTGCCCGGCGCCTCCGGGGGCCGCTGAATTCCCTTCTGTTGCCCGGTGGGTTCAACCGCGCTATTTTAGAGTAACGTCAGGCCGTGAGGCCCTCAATTACGCTGCAATGGCGAGTGCTTCGTTATCGTTGGCACTTGTGAGTTTTGCACAGTTTAACGGCTTACACGGGCCGGGTGAAAACATCGCCTTTGAACACACGTCGATCCTAGTTCGGCCCCGTCAGACACCCCGCCCCTCGCCGCAATGGCACAAGGCGGGATATGTGGTGGAACCGCCGGGTACTGCCCCCGGGTCCGCTGCGTCTATTACTCGACACAATTTATCACCATAGCCGGGCGAACCCGGCACCACCCATATGGGACCAAATGGATGCTTTTTCAAGCCATGTGCTTGATCCTGCGTCACGCCGCGATCAGATTGACCGCGCTGGGCTTGGCCGCCGGCAGGCCACCCGCTTTTGCTTGCGCCAGCAATTCCGCCTTGCGCGCCGCCAACTGGTCGCGCAACGCCACCAGATCCACGTCGGTCCTGCGACATTGGGCGAACATGCCCTCGGACGGCATCTCCTCCTCATGGACATGATGCTTGATCTCCTCGGACAGCACCTTGACCTTCGCGTCGTAGAAATCGTCTTCGGGCGATCCGGCCTCGATATCGTTCACCAGCACCTTGGCGCCGTCATGCTCGACATAGGCCTCGTCCAGCGTGTCGTGCTCGATCCGGCCGCGAAAGGCGGGATAGAAGATTTCCTCCTCGATCAGCGTATGGATCTTGAGTTCCAGACAGATCTGGCGCGCCAGATCCAGCTTGCGTCCCGATCCGCTGGCTTTTTCAAATTTCTCGAACAAATCCTCGACCGTCCGGTGATCGGCCTTCAACAGAGCGATCGCGTCGGTGAATTCCGCCTTCGCCATAATATCCTCCTCATGCCCCGCCTCCGCAGGAAGCGGCCGGAGGGGCGCTTGGTTCCGCGACAAAATTTTGCCCTGGATCAAACCGCGCGCTACAGTCGCGCCCATGTGTATCATGGCCATGGCCTGGAACGCGCATCCGCGCTGGCGTCTCATCCTGATCGGCAATCGCGACGAATATCATGCCCGGCCCGCCGCGCCGCTCGCCCGCTGGAGCGACCGCCCCGGCGTGATCGCCGGGCGCGATCTGCAATCGGGCGGCACCTGGCTGGGTATTTCCGAAGCCGGACGCGCCGCGATCGTCACCAATTTGCGCGGCTATGGCGGTCCGCAATCTGATCGCGCCTCGCGCGGCGCGCTGGTGACGGATCTTCTGACGGGCGAAGGCCTCTATGGCGACATGGAACGGGCCGCGCTCGACGATTTCAACCCGTTCAACCTGATCCTGGTCGAAACCGAGAGCGCCCATTTCCTCACCAATCGCCCGGCGCCGCTGCGCACCGCCCTGACGCCGGGCCTCTATGGCCTCTCCAACGGCGCGCTCGACGCCCCCTGGCCCAAGACGCTCGCGCTCAAGGCGGCGCTGCTCGCCTGGCTCACCGAAGGCGCGGAGGAACCGGACCGCCTGTTCGCCGCCCTGCACCTCGAAAGCCTGCCCGACGCGGGCATCGCCCCCGCCACCCCTTCCGACGCCCCGGACGAAGCCGCCGCCTCCCCCATCTTCATCCGCAACCCGGTTTACGGCACCCGGTGCAGCACCGTCGTGGCGATCGACCGGGAGGGGCATGGACGCATCATCGAACGCCGCTTCGACGCGGACGCACACGGCACGGGCGAAAGCGAGGAACATTTCCGCTGGTGAGGCGCAACGGATGACGACGACCAGAGGCGGACATAGTTCCCCTCCTTTTAGGGAGGGGTTAGGGGAGGGCATGTCCCGCGTTACGCCTTAACAGGCCCTCCCCCGACCCCTCCCGCAAGCGGAAGGGGAGAATGTCTAAATACCCGTCATTGCGAGCGCAGCGAAGCAATCTACGGTCCTGTCATGGATTGCTTCGCTGCGCTCGCAATGACGATGGGTGATTTGAGCAAGAGCCGCCAGTCCGCTCCCCCACCCCGATCCACCATTCTCATCCACCGGCACATCCCCTAAGCGCGACCCATGACCACCGACTATCTCTACCTCGTCTGCGCCATCATCGCCGTCGTCCTTTCGGGCCTCGCCAAGGGCGGCTTCGCGGGCATCGGCGCGCTGGCGATGCCGATCATGGCGCTGGGCGTCGATCCGGTGCGCGGCGCGGCGATCCTGCTGCCGATCCTGATCCTCCAGGATGCAGTGAGCGTCTGGGCCTATCGCCACAGCTGGGACGGCGCCATCCTGAAGGTGATGCTGCCCGGCGCGGCCCTGGGCATTGGCCTCGGCTGGCTGTTCGCGGCGCAGGTGTCGGAAGTGGCGGTGCTGGGCGTATTGGGCGCGATTTCGGTATTGTTCGGCCTCCAGCGCCTCTGGGTCGAGCGCGGCAGGGCCGTGGCGCTGCCGTCCGATTCACCCGGCTGGGTCGGCTTGCTCTTCGGCGTCGCCAGCGGCTTCACCAGCCAGATCGCCCATGCCGGATCGCCGCCCTTCCAGATGTGGGTGCTGCCCAAAAAACTGCCGCGCGACATGCTGGTCGGGACCACCGCGCTGGCCTTCGCCGCGATGAACTGGATGAAGGTGCCGGCCTATGCCGCGCTGGGGCAGTTCACAGCGGACAATCTCATGGCGACCGCGATGCTGGCGCCGGTGGCGATCGGCGCGACCTTCGCCGGGGTGGCGCTGGTGCGGCGGGTCGATCCCGCGCGCTTCTACACGCTCATCTACGCGCTGATGATCCTGCTCGGCCTCAAGCTCATCGCCGATGCGATGATCGCATAACCCACGGATTTAGGCATAAAAAAGGCCGGCTCAATGGCCGGCCCTTTTCCTTATTCCTTCTCGCGCTTCTTGCGATGCGTGTCGAGGTCGAGGACGGTGGTGTCCAGCCCCTCGGGCAGCAGCCCCAGCCGGCGCGCCACTTCCTGATAGGCTTCGACTTCGCCGCCCAGGTCGCGGCGGAACCGATCCTTGTCCAGCTTCTCGCCGGTGCTCATGTCCCACAGACGGCAGCCGTCGGGGCTGATTTCGTCGGCCAGGATGATGCGGCTGTAATCGCCATCATAGAGGCGCCCGAACTCCAGCTTGAAGTCGATCAGGCGGATGCCGATGCCGGCGAACAGCCCGCACATGAAGTCGTTGACGCGGATCGCCATGTCGGCGATGTCGTGCATCTCGTCCTGTGTGGCCCAGCCAAAGCAGGCGATATGTTCCTCGGACACCAGCGGGTCGCCCAGCGCATCGTCCTTGTAGCAATATTCGATCAGCGTGCGGGGCAATTGCGTGCCTTCCTCGATCCCCAGCTTCTTGCTGAGCGATCCGGCGGCGACGTTGCGCACCACGACCTCGATCGGCACGATCTCGACCTGACGGACCAGCTGTTCGCGCATGTTGAGACGGCGGATGAAGTGGGTCGGCACGCCGATCTGGCCGAGCAGGGTGAAGATATGCTCGGAAATCCGGTTGTTGAGCACGCCCTTGCCGGAAATCGTGCCCTTCTTCTGCGCGTTGAAGGCGGTGGCGTCATCCTTGAAATATTGGATGATCGTGCCCGGCTCGGGGCCTTCGTAAAGGATCTTTGCCTTGCCTTCGTAGATCTGGCGGCGACGGGCCATGCGCGTTCCTGACTTTTTCCAAAAACAATTCGCCCCGGCAAACGCGAATCGAAGGGGATCAGCGGGTGCCGGGGCTGCTCGGGCGGCCCATAGAGCAAAGTAAGCGAGGGTGCAATTGGATGGTCGGGCGGACGATCACGCCGCCGGCTCTCCCGCCCCGATCACCACCGCCTCGTCCAGAAAGTCCAGGAACGCCCGCACCCGCGCCGCCGACCGGTCTTCCGCCGCATAGAGGGCGTGGATATCCTCCCCGTCGCCCGGATTATAGTCCGCCAGCACCTCCACCAGCCGCCCGGCCTTCACATCGCCTTCGACATGGAAATAGCCGTGCCGTGCGATGCCGCAGCCCGCGACCGCCATCCGCCGCACCACTTCGCCCGAATTGCCGTAGAACTTCCCCTCGACCGGCCGCTGCACCACCCGCTTGCCGATGCGGAAGGGCCAGCCGTCGACCGACCGGCGAAAACTGAAGCGCAGACAGTCATGCCCGTCCAGATCGTCGGGCGTCCGCGGCGTGCCGCGCCGCGCCAGATAGTCGGGGCTTGCGACCAGCGCCATGCGGCTATGCCCCAGCTTTTTGGCGCGCAGGCTCGTGTCGCGCAGCGGCCCGATACGGATGGCGATGTCGGCGCGATCCCCGATCAGATCGACGATCACGTCCGACAGGGTCAGATCCACCGTCACCCCCGGATAGCGCTCGGCGAAGCGCGGCAGGATCGGGATCAGCCGCTCCACGCCGAAGGAGGGCGACGCGTTGATCCGCAACAGTCCGCGCGGCTCATTGCGATCCTCTCCCAGGCTCGCCTCCACATCCATCATGTCTCCGATCAGCACCGCCATCCGGTCGCGATAGGCCTGCCCTTCCCTTGTCAGAGCCAATGCGCGGGTCGTGCGGCGGAACAGCGTCACGCCCAGCCGCTGCTCCAGCCGGGCTATCGATCGGCTGACGGCGGAGGGCGTGAGGCGCAGCGCCTTGGCCGCCGCCGCGAAACTCCCTTCGCCCGCGACCATCAGGAACGTCTCGATATCGCCGAACCGGTTATCCATGATTTTGATTCACTTCTGAAATGCTCTGGTGCGATCTAATCATTAATCGCGCAAATGCTATCTGATTGTCCAGTTCGCTGTCTCTTTTGAAGGAAAAGCCATGGACCTGAAACTCGCCGGCAAGAGCGCCATCGTCACCGGATCGACCGCCGGCATCGGGCTCGCCATCGCCCGACGCCTTGCCGAGGAAGGCGTCGCCGTCACCATCACCGGTCGCAGCCCGGCCAAGCTGGACGCCGCCGCGGCCGAGATTGGCGGCATCGTCAACGCCGTCCTCGCCGATCCCGCCACGGCGGAGGGCGCCGCCGCGCTGATCGCCGCCGTCCCCGCCACCGACATCCTCGTCAACAATCTGGGCATCTACGAAGCCAAGGATTTCAGCCAGATCAGCGACGCGGACTGGCATCATCTGTTCGAGGTGAATGTCGTCAGCGGCGCGCGCCTTTCGCGCCATTATTTCCCGAAGATGCTGGACCGCAATTGGGGCCGCGTCATCTTCATCGCCAGCGAAAGCGGCCTGCTCCCGCCGGCCGAGATGATCCATTACGGCATGACCAAGTCAGCCCAGCTGTCCATCTCGCGCGGCCTTGCCGAACATACCCGCGGCACCGGCGTCACCGTCAATTCGGTCCTCCCCGGCCCGACCCGGTCTGAAGGGATCGTCGACTTCATCCGTTCCGTGGTCGAAAACAAGGACGCCCCGGAAGCTGAGCGTGAAGCGGAATTCTTCACCAAACTCCGCCCACTCTCGCTCATCAAGCGGCTGATCGAGGCGGACGAGGTCGGCGCCATGGTCGCCTATCTCGCCAGCCCGCTCGCCGCCGCCACCAACGGCGCCGCCCTCCGGGTCGAAGGCGGGATCGTGCCGACGATCGCGTAATTCGCCCCGTTCGGTTCGAGCCTGTCGAGAACCGTTCGCGCGAGTTCTCGACAAGCTCGAACCGAACGGAAATATGTAAATCCGCCTTACGGAAACTGGCCCTGTCGCTCGTCTGATGCGTCTCCTAGGATAATGCGATGCGCGACACGGACAGCCTCTCCCCGATCGAAGACGCCCTGGCGCGGGACGGCTATGTCCGCCTGCCGGGCGCTGCGATGTTCGACCGGCTGGATATCGCCGAACCGGACTGGGCCGCCTTCGCCCAAAGCTGGCATGATCTCGGCCCCGATCTCTATATGGCCGATGGCGGCCGCTACCGCCGCCGCCGCCACGCCGCCTTCGCGCTGGAGCGGGGCCGCTTCACGCGCAAGCCGCATCAGCCCCATTGGCAGAGCCGCGACTATAACCCCCTTAATGGCGACGTGCAGCGCTGGTTCGATCCGGTCGAGCCTTTGACCGTCGCCAGCCCGGTCATGCAGGCGATCCTCGGCTTCTGCGCCGACAGCTTCGATCCCGATCGCCATGGCGCCTGGCATGTCGAACTCCACCAGTTCCGCATCGAGGCGAAGCCGGGTGAAAATGGCCGTCCTACGCCCGAAGGGATGCACCGCGACGGCGTCGACCGGGTGATGGTGATGCTGGTCGAACGCCGCAACGTCCGCGAAGGCGTCACCCGCATCGGCGCGCCCGACGGCACGCCGCTCGGCGAATTCACCCTGACCGATCCGGGCGACACGATGCTGATCGACGACCATCGCATCCTGCATGGCGTGACCGAAATCCACCCGCTTGATCCGACCCGACCGGCGTGGCGCGACGCGCTGGTGGCGACGTTCGTGTCCCGGTAAATCCTCCGTTCGCTTCGAGCGTGTCGAGAAGCGATAAGCGCTACGCGAGCCGGTTCTCGACAGGCTCGAACCGAACGACCGTCACTTGAGAAGAACCAGCTCCTCCGCCATGCTGGGATGCAGCGCGACGGTGTCGTCGAAATCCTGCTTGGTCAGGCCCGCCTTCACCGCGACCGCCGCCGCCTGCAAGATTTCCGGCGCGTCCGGCCCGATCATGTGCAGCCCGACCACCTTGTTGGTCGTCGCGTCCACGACCATCTTGTAGAGCGACCGCTCGTCCCGCCCGGCCAGCACATTCTTCATCGGCCGGAAGTCGGAGGTATAAACCTTCACCGTCCCATATTTATTCTTGGCCTGCGCTTCGGTCAGTCCGACGCCGGCCAACGGCGGATGGCTGAACACGGCCGACGGCACGCAGCTATAATCGACCTTGCGCTTGTCGCCGCCGAACACCGTATCGGCGAAGGCATGGCCCTCCCGGATCGCGATCGGGGTCAGTTGCAGCCGGTCGGTGACGTCGCCCACGGCATAGATGCTCTCGCAACTCGTGCGGCTATAATCGTCGACCTTGATCGCGCCCTTCTCGTTCAGTTCGACCCCGGCGCTCTCCAGCCCTAGCCCCTCGGTATGCGGCCTGCGTCCGGTGGCGAACAGCACGACATCGGCCGCCACCGGATCGCCACTGGCAAAATGGACGCACAGCGTGCCATCCTCCTTCTTCTCGATCCGGTCCATCTTCGCATTGAAGCGGAAATTGATCCCCTTGGTCATGGAAATCTGGAGCAGGCGATCGCGGATCTGCTCGTCATAGCCGCGCAGCAGGTCGCTGCCGCGATTGACCATCGTCACATGGCTGCCGAACTGGTGGAAGATACCGGCAAATTCATTGGCGATATAGCCGCCGCCGACGATGACGATCCGCCGGGGGCATTCATCCAGATGAAACACCTCGTTGGAGGTGATGCCATGCTCCGCGCCCTCCAGCTCGGGAATCAGCGGCCAGGCGCCGGTGGCGACGAGGATGACCTTCGCCGTCACCTCGCGCCCGCTGGCCAGCTTCACGCCATGCGGCCCGGTGATGGTCGCGCGCTCGCGGATCACCTCCACCTTATGGCTGTTGAGCGTATTGCCATACAGCCCTTCGAGCCGGTCGACCTCGGCCAGCACATTGTCGCGCAGCGTGGTCCATTCAAAGCCGCAATCCGGCACGTTCCAGCCGAAGCGGCGGGCGTCCTTCAGATCCTCGGCGAAATGCGCGCCATAGATGAGCAGCTTCTTGGGCACGCAGCCCCGGATGACGCAGGTGCCCCCGACCCGATATTCTTCCGCCACCGCGACCTTCGCGCCATGCGCCGCGGCGACGCGCGACGCCCGCACGCCACCCGATCCTGCGCCGATGACGAAAAGGTCGAAATCATATCCGCTCATGCCTGCCTCCGCTTGGGTGAGCGGGGATATGGCGGCTAGGGCGTGGAGTTACAAATGGGAATATTGCTGCTGGTAGCCAAACCACCTCCGTTCGGTTCGAGCTTGTCGAGAACTGTTCTCGATACGCCTTCTCGACTACGCTCGAAGGCTACTCGAACCGAACGGGTTGAGAGGCTATTCCCCCAGCGCGATATCGATCAGCGCCATGGTCGACGGGTCGAATCCCGTCGGCCCATCTGCCTCGATCGACTTGGCGATTTCCTTGCCCAGTTCCACGCCGAACTGGTCGAACGGATTGATCCCCATCAGCACCGCATTGGCGAAGGTGCGATGCTCGTAGAAGGCGATCAGCGCGCCCAGCACTTCGGGCGTCACATCGTCGATCAGGATGGTGGTCGACGGCCGGTTGCCGGGATAGGCGCGCGCCGGGTCCGCGTCATTCTCCTTGCCGCGCATCAGCGCCGCGCCCTGCGCGAAACAGTTGACCAGCAGCGCGCGATGATGCGCCTCATCCAGCACATGGCCCGGCTCGATCGAGGCGATGAACTCGACGGGGGTGATGATCGTGCCCTGGTGCAGCAGCTGGAACACCGCATGTTGCGCATCGGTGCCCACGCCGCCCCATGTGATCGGCGCCGTCGGCCCGTCGACCGGCGTGCCGTCGCGCTTCACGCTCTTGCCGTTGCTCTCCATCTCCAGCTGCTGGAGGTAGGAGGGCAGCAGCTTCAGCCGCTCGTCATAGGCGAACAGCGCGCGCGTCTGGCAACCCAGCACCCGCGTATAATATTGATCGACGAAGGCCGCGATCAGCGGCGCATTCTCACGCGGGTCCGACAGGCGGAAATGCCGGTCCATCGCCGCCGCGCCTTCCAGCAGGCTTTCGAACGCATCCCAGCCCAGCGACAGCGCGGCGGGAAACGCGATCGAAGACCAGAGCGAATAGCGGCCGCCCACCGACTCCGCGAAGGGCAGGATACGGGTTTCGTCCACGCCCCACTCGATCGCCTTGTCGGGCGAAGCGGTCAGCGCGATGACGCGGCCATAGGGGTCTTCGACACCGGCCTCGACCATCCAGCTGATCGCGCTCGCCGCGTTCAGCATCGTCTCGCTGGTGGTGAAGGTCTTCGACGCGATGGCGATCAGCGTATATTCCGGGTCGAAACTGTCCATCGCCCGTTCCAGCGCCGTGCCGTCGACATTGGACACGATCGCCACGTCATACCGGATGCCGTCGCCGTCCAGCGCATCGATGATGAGGTCGGGGCCAAGCGCCGACCCACCGATGCCGATATGCAGGATATGGCGAATCTCGCCCAGCGCGCCCGCCTCGATCGCGTCGATCAGCGCGCGCATCCGTTCATGCAGCATCTTCGCCTGGGCGACGCTTTCAGCCTTGCCCTCGCCGCGCTCGGCGGGATGCTCGGCGGCGCGGCCCTCCGTGTTGTTCACCGCTTCGCCCGAAAACAGCGCGTCGCGCTGCGCGGCGAAACCCTGCTCCTCGGCCAGCTTCAGGAATCCGGCCATCAGTTCGTCGGTCAGATGGGTCTTGGACCAGTCGAACCGGATCGGCCCCTGCTCCAGCACCAGCTTGGACAGGCGATCGGGGTCGGTGGTGAAAATGGATTTGAGGTCTGCTTGCGGAAGCGCGGCAATGGCCGCCAGTGCAGGGCTGGTCATGCGAAAGGGTCCTCTTATGACGTTGGTCGAGATCGACGCTGCACCGGTCGATTCTTCCTCTTCCTAGACAGGTCCGGCGTGCAATGCACCACCCCGCGCGCTTGACGCGGCCTTTAGGACACCGCAAAAGCCGCAGCGGCCCATTTTCGGGGCAGAGCGAAGGAAAAGACGAGCATCCATGACTGCCAAATCCGAAACGCGGGACTTCCTCTGGTTTCTCGCCAAGCTGGGCCTGTTCGTCTTCATCCTGCGCAGCTTCATCATCTCGCCCTTCAACATCCCCTCGGAATCGATGCAGCCGCGCCTGCTGATCGGCGATTATCTACTGGTCGCCAAATGGCCCTATGGCTATTCGCGCTACTCGCTGCCCTTCAGCATCCCGCTGATCCCCGGCCGTATTTTCGCCTCCACGCCCGAGCGCGGCGATGTGGTGGTGTTCAAGGCGCCGCCGAACCAGAAGAACGACTATATCAAGCGCGTCATCGGCCTCCCCGGCGACATGATCGCCGTGCGCGGCGGCACCGTCTACCTGAACGGCCAGGCCATCCCCAAGCAGAAGGTCGCCGATCTCGTCATCCCGGTGACGCCCAATATGGAGGACGCCGCCGCCAAGGAGGGCAGCCCCTCGCCCTGCTATCGCCCGGAGTTCGAGGAACCCGCGTCCGGCGGCGGCAAGCAGTGCCGCTACCCGCAGTTCCGCGAGACGCTGCCGGGTGGCAAAAGCTATAACGTCCTCGACCTGCTGCCCGACGGCGCGGCCGATGATCGGGACACCGTGCTGGTGCCCGAAGGCCATCTCTTCATGATGGGCGACAATCGCGATCGCAGCGCCGACAGCCGCTTCCCGGCGGTCGAGGGCGGCGGCATCGGCCTCGTCCCCGAAAAGAATCTCGTCGGCAAGGCGATGATCTCGGTCTTCTCGACCGACGGCAGCGCCAACTGGCTGCTCCCCTGGACCTGGTTCACCGCCGCGCGCTGGAGCCGGATCGGGGAAGGCTTTTGACGTTGAGTTCGCATCGGCCCGATACAGACACCTGGCTGAAGGAACTGATCGGCCGCGCGCCCAGGAACCGGGCCGCGTTCGAACAGGCCCTAACCCATGGTAGCGCCAAGCCCGTCAACTATGAACGCATCGAATTTCTCGGCGACCGGGTGCTCGGCCTGCTGATCGGCGAATGGGTCTATGAACGCTTCACCGACGAACCGGAGGGCAAACTGTCCCGCCGCTACAATGCGCTGGTGTCGGGCGAAACCTGCGCGGAGATCGCCCGCGCCGCCGGCGTGCCCACGCATCTGATCCTTGGCAAGCAGGCGCGCGACGATGGCGCCGCCGACAGCGACAATGTGCTGGGCGACGTGATGGAGGCGCTGATCGGCGCGCTCTATCTGGAAGGCGGGCTGGACGAGGCGCGCGCCCTTGTCCGCCGGCTGTGGGGCGACCGGGTCGACACCCAGACCAGCGCCCCGCGCCACCCCAAATCCTATCTCCAGGAATGGGCGGCTGCCAACAAGCGCAAGCCGCCCGAATATGTTCTGACCGACCGCTCCGGCCCGCAGCACGCGCTGCGCTTCACCGTCACCGTCTCGATCAAGGGCGCAGGCGAAGCCAGCGCCACCGGCGCGTCGAAGCAGGAGGCGGAAACGGCGGCGGCCAAGGCCCTGCTGGAGAAACTCGCAGGCTAAATGAAATTTATGCTATGGCGCGATCCTGCATTTCGCGGGCTGGCCGCGCATTTGAACGGATGGAATGAATTTGACGGTTGATATGGAATCCCAGCGTTGCGGCGTGATCGCGATCGTGGGTGCCCCCAATGCGGGCAAGTCGACGCTGGTGAACGCGCTGGTGGGGCAGAAGGTGGCGATCACCAGCCCCAAGGCGCAGACGACCCGCACCCGCGTCATGGGCGTCGCGATCGAAGGCGACGCGCAACTGGTGCTGGTCGACACGCCCGGCATCTTCGCGCCCCGTCGCCGGCTCGACCGCGCGATGGTGCAGGCGGCCTGGGGCGGCGCGCAGGGGGCGGACCTCATCGCCCTGATCGTCGACGGCAAGGCGGGCCTTGGCCCCAAGATGGAACCGATCGTCGAAGCGCTGGTCCATCGGCCCGAACGCAAATGGCTGATCCTCAACAAGGTCGACATCGCCATCAAGGAAAAGCTGCTGGTCCACACCCAGAAGCTCTATGAGCGGATCGGTTTCGAGGAGACTTTCTTCATTTCCGCCGCGACCGGCGATGGTCTGGCGCAGCTCAAGACCGCCTTCGCGGGCGCCATGCCGGAAGGCCCCTGGCATTTCCCCGAGGATCAGGTGTCCGACGCCACCGATCGTATGCTGGCGGCGGAAATCACGCGCGAGCAGCTTTATCATCAGCTCCATGCCGAACTCCCCTATGCCGCCGCGGTCGACACCGAGCAGTATAAGGAACGCGAGGACGGTTCGGTCGAGATCCACCAGCAGATCCTCGTCGCCCGCCCGACCCAGCGCGCCATCGTGCTGGGCAAGGGCGGCCAGCGCCTCAAGGAAATCGGCTCAACGGCCCGCGCCGAACTGGCCAGCCTGCTGGGCGTCAAGGTCCATCTCTACCTCCACGTCAAAGTCAAGGAAGACTGGGAGGACGACCGCTTCATCTATCGCGACATCGGCCTCGACTGGGTGGAGTAAGCCAGTTCCCACATCCGTTCGTTTCGAGCGAAGTCGAGAAACGCGCACGCGGCGCTATACACTTCTCGACTTCGCTCGAAGCGAACGGCGTATTACTACTCCGCCGCCGCAGCCGCTTTCTTCTTGGCCGGCGCCTTCTTCGCAGCCGGCTCCTTCTTCGGCGCGGCCTTTTTCTTGGCCGGCGCCTTCTTGCCCTTTTTCGCCGGCGCCGCCGCCGCGCGCGCGTCGATCAGTTGCGCGGCCTCCTCCAGCGTCAGCGCCTCCTGCTCGATCGTCTTGGGCAGGGTCGCGTTGGTCGTGCCGTCGGTGACATAGGGGCCATAGCGCCCCGCCATCAGCTTGATCTCCGCCTCGGTGCGCGGATGCTTGCCCAGCACCTTGAGCGGCTCGCGCGACGAACTGCCGCGCCCACCCTTGTTCGCCGCGTCGGCCAGCTTGGCGACCGCGCTGTTCATGCCGACCTCGAAAATCTCGGCGGTCGATGACAGGCGGCCATATTTGCCGTCATGCAGCAGATAAGGCCCGAAGCGTCCGATATTGGCGACGATCGGCAGCCCCGTTTCGGGGTGCAGGCCGACTTCGCGCGGCAGGCTCAGCAGCTTGATCGCCCAATCGAGCGTCATCTCGCCATCGGGCAGATCCTTGGGGATCGACCCGCGCTTGGCCTCCTTGCCTTCGCCCATCTCGATATAGGGACCGAAGCGGCCGGATTTTTTGACGATATCCTGCCCGGTCTCGGGATGCTGGCCCAGCACCTCCGGCCCGGTGTCCGCACCCTCGCCGCTGCCGCCCGGTTGGCCGAACTTGCGGGTATATTTGCACTCCGGATAATTGGAGCAGGCGATGAACGCGCCGAAGCGCCCGCCACGCAGCGCCAACTGTCCGTCGCCGCACAGCGGGCAGGCGCGCGGATTGCTGCCGTCCGCCTTGGGCGGGAACAGCATCGGCTCCAGAAATTTGTCCAGTTCCGCCGTGATGTCCGACGGCTTCTGCTCCATCACCTCGGCGGTCTTGGGCTTGAAGTCCTTCCAGAAGGCTTCCAGCACTTCCTGCCACTGGGCGCGGCCGCCGGAAATCTCGTCCAGTTCGTCCTCAAGGCCCGCGGTGAAGTCGTAGGACACATAGCGTTCAAAGAAGCGCTCCAGGAAGGCCGTCACCAGCCGCCCGCTCTCCTCGGCGAAGAAGCGGTTCTTTTCGATCCGCACATAGTCGCGGTCCTTGAGCACCTGCAACGTCGAGGCATAGGTGGACGGGCGCCCGATCCCCAGTTCCTCCAGCTTCTTGACCAGCGACGCTTCCGAATAGCGCGGCGGCGGCTGGGTGAAATGCTGCTCCGCCGTCACCTTCTTCTTGGCCGGCGTGTCACCCTGCGCCATGCGCGGCAGCAGCTTGCTGTCGTCATCGTCGCTATCGTCCCGCCCCTCTTCATAGAGGGCCAGGAAGCCGGGGAAGATCACCACCTGTCCCGTGGCGCGCAGCGCGTGCTGGCCGGTGCCGTCGACCAGGTCGATGGTCGTCCGCTCCAGCCGCGCACTCGCCATCTGGCTCGCCAGCGCGCGCTTGAAGATCAGGTCGTAGAGGCGCGCATGATCGCCCGACCCCACCTTGTCGCGGCCGAATTCGGTCGGACGAATGGCTTCGTGCGCTTCCTGCGCATTCTTCGCCTTGGTCTGATATTGGCGCGGCTTTTCGGGCAGGTATCCGCCGTCATAGCGTTCCGCGATCGCCTTGCGCGCGGCGGAGATGGCGCTGCCGTCCATCTGCACCCCGTCGGTACGCATATAGGTGATCGCGCCATCCTCGTAGAGTTGCTGCGCGATCCGCATCGTGTGGCTGGCGGAAAAGCCGAGCTTGCGCGCGGCTTCCTGTTGCAGCGTCGACGTGGTGAACGGCGCGGGAGGATTGCGGCTGACGGGCTTCGTCTCGACCTTGTCGACGGTGAAGCGCCCGGCCTCCACATCCGCCTTCGCGGCCATGGCGTCGCCTTCCTTGCCGATGGTCAGGCGATCGATCTTCTCGCCCTTCCAGCGGACGAGGCGCGCGGTGAAGCCCTGCCCGCCCTGCTCCATCTCGGCCGCGACCGACCAATATTCCTGCGGGATAAAGCTCTCGATCTCCCGCTCGCGCTCGACCACCAGGCGCAGCGCGACCGACTGGACCCGGCCCGCCGACTTAGCGCCGGGCAGCTTGCGCCACAGCACCGGCGACAGGGTGAAGCCCACCAGATAGTCGAGCGCGCGGCGCGCGCGGTATGCGTCGATCAGATCCTCGTCCAGCGCGCGGGGCTTGGCCATCGCGTCCAGCACCGCCGCCTTGGTGATCGCGTTGAACGTCACCCGCTCCACCGTCTGCGGCAGCGCCTTCTTGGCGCGCAGCACTTCCTGCACATGCCAACTGATCGCTTCCCCTTCGCGATCAGGGTCAGTCGCCAGGATCAGTCGCGTCGCCTTCTTCGCCTCATCGGCGATGGCCTTCAGTTGTTTGCCCTTGTCGCCATAATTTTCCCACTGCATGGCAAAGCCCGCATCGGGATCGACCGACCCGTCCTTGGCGGGCAGGTCGCGGATATGGCCGTAGCTGGCGAGGACATGGAAATCGCCGCCCAGATATTTCTCGATGGTCTTCGCCTTGGCCGGCGATTCGACGATGACAAGCTGCATTCAAGCCCCGATTTGGAAATCTCTCACGTACACGCGCGAGTGTGGATGGTCGAAAAGGATGGCGTCAAGCGGTGGCTGATGTAGGCAAGAGAGGCAACCCGCGCCAGTGATTTGCTCATCGCGCGCTCACCCGCCCTCCGGCCAGGCGGTCCAGCCGGTCCGCCAGTTCCAGTTCCAGCAGCACCGTCTGCACCACGGCGGGCGACAGGCCCGACAGGCGGATGATCTCGTCCACCGGCGCCGGGGCCAGTCCCAGCAGCGCGATCACCGCTAGGCGGTCCCGCTCCGCGACGTCGCTCGACGCCGGCTCGCCGATGAAGTCGAAGCTGCCCTGCCGGACCATGCGCGGGTCGAAACCGCCGATCGCCTCCATCACGTCCGCGCCATTCTGGACCAGGATCGCGCCCTCGCGGATCAGCGAGTTGCACCCCTGCGCCCGCGGATCGAGCGGCGACCCCGGCACCGCCATCACCTCACGCCCCGCCTCGCCCGCCAGCCTTGCGGTGATGAGCGAGCCGGACTTTGGCGCGGCCTCCACCACCACCGTGCCCAGCGCCAGTCCCGCGATGATGCGGTTGCGCGCCGGGAAATGGCGGGCGAGCGGCTGGACGCCGGGCGGATGCTCGGTGACGAGCAGGCCTTGGCTCCCCACCTGTTCCTGCAAGGCGACATTTTCCGGCGGGAAGACGACATCGATGCCGCTGGCGATCACGCCGATCGTCCCGCTCTCGATCGATCCCCGATGCGCCTCCGTATCGATGCCGCGCGCCAGCCCCGACACGACCACCGCACCGCGCTGCCCGATCTCCTGCGCAAGGCTTCGCGCAAAGCGGCACGCCGCCGCCGACGCATTGCGCGCGCCGACAATCGCGACACAGGGCTTCGCCGCCAGCATCACATCGCCGCGCACGATCAGCGCGGGCGGCGCGCCCTCCATCTGGTCGAGCAAGGCGGGATAATCGGCGTCCCCCATCAGCAGGTAGCGCGCGCCCAGGGTTCGCGTCGCGGCGATCTCCCGCTCCACCGCGCCTGCATCGGCCACGGCAGCCCTGCCGCCACCGCGCGCGGCCAGATCGGGAATGGCGCGCAGCGCTTCGCCCGCCGTCCCGAACCGCGCAAGCAATTGCCGATAGCTGACCGGACCGATCCGGGGGGAACGAATGAGCCGCAGCCGATCGAACCGTTCCCGCTCGCTCATTCAGGCGACGCGCTCTTCGACTTGCCGACCTTCGGCTCCTCACCCTTCATCAGCCGGGCGATATTGGCGCGGTGCCGCCACAGCACGATCAACGCGAGCGCCAGAGACACCGGCACCAGATCGATCCGCCCGAAGGCCCACATGGCGATCGGCGCGCTGACCGCCGCCGACATGCCGCCGACCGACGACCATCTTGTGCCGAACAGTGCGCTCAGCCACACGATGGCGAAGACGATCCCGGCCGGCCAATACATCGCCGTCACCACGCCCATCATCGTCGCCACGCCCTTGCCCCCGGCAAAGCGCAGCCAGACCGGATAGCAATGACCGATAAAGGCCATCGCCCCCGCCATCGGTCCGCCGCCATCGACCAGCGCCGCGCCGATCAGGACCGCCACCGCGCCCTTGAGCAGGTCGAGCAACAGGGTCGCCGCCGCCAGCCCCTTGCGCCCGGTACGCAGCACATTGGTCGCGCCGATACTGCCCGACCCGATCTTGCGCAGGTCGCCCGCGCCGGTGAGCCGGGTCAGGATCAGGCCGAAGGGAATGGAACCGAGCAGATAGCCCAGCACCAGGACGAAAGCGGGGAGAAGCCAGGGAGGTGTCATGAAATTCGCCGATAGAAGTTGCGCGCGACCATAGCGTGACAGGCGCGCGGGGCAATGCCTGTAATGGAAGGGCCTTCAGCGCAGCCGCGCCGGATTCCCGACCACGGTCGCGCCCGCCGGCACATCGCGCGTCACGACACTGCCCGCGCCGATCAGCGCGTCGTCACCGACGGTGACGCCCGGCAGGATGATCGCCCCGCCGCCGATCCAGACATTGCGGCCGATGCGGATCGGCCGGCCCCATTCGACGCCGGTGGCGCGCTCGGCCGGATCGCGGGGATGATCGGCCGTCAAAATCTGCACGCCCGTCCCGATCTGCGTCCCGTCGCCGATCGTCACCTCGACCACGTCCAGGATGACGCAATTGAAGTTCAGGAACACGCCGTCGCCCAGGAAGATGTTGAAACCATAATCGCAATGGAAGGGCGGCCGGATGGTCGACCCCGCGCCCAGCGCGCCCAGCCTTTCACGCAGCAGCGCTTCCCGCTCGGGCGGCAGGGTCGCGTTGAAGCGCTGCATCCATTCCGCCGCCGCCAGCTGGTCCGCGATGATTTCCGGGTCGCTGGCATGATAGGGTTCGCCCGCGATCATCTTCTGCTTCATGCTGCGCTCGGTCATATCGTCTCCGTTGCCAGACGGGCGAGGTGGCAGGCGCAGGGCCGCTTTGCAAGCGTCGGCCGTTGACACCTCCGCCCCATGCCGCGACATGAGCAGGCATGACGGTCGCACCAGACGCTCCCATTCTCTTCTTCGATTCCGGCGTAGGAGGACTTTCGATCCTCGCGCCGGCTCGCGCGGTGCTGCCGACCGCGCCCATCGTCTATGCCGCCGACAGCGCCGGCTTCCCCTATGGCACCAAGAGCGAAACGGAAATCGCCGCGCGCGTGCCCGCCCTGCTCGGGCGGCTGGTCGAGCGCTATCGCCCGCGCCTGGCCGTCATCGCCTGCAACACCGCCTCGACCATCGCGCTCCAGCATGTGCGCGCGGCGCTCGACATTCCGGTGGTCGGCACCGTCCCGGCGATCAAGCCCGCCGCCCTGCTTTCCAGAAGCCGCGTCTTCGGCGTGCTCGGCACCGACGCCACCGTGCGCCAGCCCTATGTCGATCGCCTTGCCGCCGAACATGGCGCGGACTGCACCGTCCTGCGCCACGGCTCGGCTGCGCTGGTGCAACTGGCCGAAGCCAAACTGCGCGGCGAAACGCTCGACCCGGCCATCGCCCGCGACGCACTGGCGGGCCTCATCGACCAGCCAGGAGGGGACAGGATGGACATGGTCGTCCTCGCCTGCACCCATTTTCCGCTGGTGGAACAGGAACTTGTGGCCGCCGCGCCGCACCCGATGGGCTTCGTTCATGGCGGCGAAGGCATCGCCCGCCGCATCCAGTTTCTGACCCAGGGCCAACCCTGGCCCGACATGCCGTCGCCCGGCACGGCCGTCTTCACCCGCATCGATGACAAGGTCGAAGCCTTGCGCCCGGCACTCGCCACCTATGGCCTCAATCATATCGAAGCGCTTTGAAGGATGGCTTTTTTGAAAGGCATGGGCCATTTGTCCAATGGCCAACTTCTTCTATCAGTCTGATAGCTATTTCTCCCTGAAGTTGCGAGCGGTTATCGCTGGTAATGATGGGGCCGCGCAGGTAAATGCGACATCGGGCAAGAGGATGGCGCAGCGACAAAAATCAGCGCGCAAGGAAACGGGAAGACAGGCGTAGTGAATTACAAGCACATCTTTTCGCAGGCGATCGACCGGCTCCATGAGGAGGGTCGCTATCGGGTGTTCATCGACATCCTGCGCAATCGCGGGTCCTATCCCAACGCCCGCTGCTTCCACGGCCATAACGGTCCCAAGCCCATCACCGTCTGGTGTTCCAACGACTATCTCGCCATGGGACAGCATCCCAAGGTGGTCGCCGCCATGGAGGAAGCGCTCCATGATGTCGGCGCCGGTTCGGGCGGCACCCGCAATATCGGCGGCAACACCCATTATCATGTCGATTTGGAGGCCGAACTCGCCGACCTGCACGGCAAGGAAGGCGCTCTGCTCTTCACCTCGGGCTATGTCTCGAACGAAGCGACGCTCTCCACCCTCGCCAAGCTCCTGCCGGGCTGCATCATCTTTTCCGACGAGCTGAACCACGCCTCGATGATCGCGGGCATCCGCAATTCGGGCTGCGAAAAGCGCGTCTTCCGCCACAATGACGTCGACCATCTGCGCGAGCTTCTCGCGGCCGAAGATCCCGACGCGCCCAAGCTGATCGCGTTCGAGAGCGTCTATTCGATGGATGGCGACATCGCCCCGATCGCGGCCATCTGCGATCTCGCCGACGAATATAACGCCCTCACCTATTGCGACGAAGTCCATGCCGTGGGCATGTATGGCGCGCGCGGCGGCGGCATTTCGGAACGGGACGAGGTGGCGGGCCGCCTCACCATCATCGAAGGCACGCTGGGCAAGGCGTTTGGCGTCATGGGCGGCTATATCGCGGCCGACCAGATGATCATCGACGTGATCCGCAGCTATGCCCCCGGCTTCATCTTCACCACCTCGCTCTCGCCCGTGCTGGTCGCTGGCGTGCTGGCGAGCGTGCGCCATCTGAAAGCCTCCAGCGAGGAGCGCGAAGGCCAGCAGGCCTCTGCCGCGCTGCTCAAGTCGCTGATGGCGCAGGCCGGCCTGCCGGTCATGCCCTCGGTCACGCATATCGTGCCGCTGATGGTGGGCGACCCGGTCAAGGCGAAGCGGATCAGCGACATATTGCTCGCCGAATATGGCGCCTATGTGCAGCCCATCAATTACCCCACCGTCCCCCGCGGCACGGAGCGCCTGCGCTTCACCCCCGGCCCGGCCCATAGCGAAGAGATGATGCGCGACCTGGTGACGGCCTTGGTGGAAATCTGGGACCGGCTGGAACTGGAAAAGGCCGAAAGGCAGGCGGCCTGAGCGGCGGGCGCAAACGCGCTTGACGAAACCTCTATTCTTCGCCCTAAACGCTCGAATAAGACGGGGGAAGAATTGAATGTGCATCAAATTTATCGGGATGGCGATCGCGGTTTCTGCGGTCATGGCGTCAGCTTCGGCGCATGCTGCGTCCAAAGGCATCAGCTATGATTGCGACACGGCCGCCGATCATTTTTCCGAACTGGTGCTACCGGCACCGGCTGGTGGGTTTGTCGTGCGCGGGCAGGTAAAGGTCAATGCGGTCGCCGCTTCCGCCAAATATGTGCCCCTGACCCGCCTGACCATAGCCGAAACTCAGGATGCGCCCGGAGCAAGTCCGAAGAATGCGGTCGGCTTCGAACTTTCGGTGCTGCCTGCGAAAATGCTGGGCGTCAAAACGAAAGACAAGAATCCCTTCCTCCACTTTGCCAGTTGGGACGAGACCAGGTCGGGGACCGCAGTATCATATGCCCCGGTACCGCTGGCCGAAACACAGGAAGCGCGTCCTTTCAGCCTGATCTACGACGGCAAAACCGTGACGATGCAGTTTGCCGATCAGCAGCACAGCATCGCGTTCACCACCAATTCGGCTGATGTCCGCCTTATCTGCTCAACGGGGGAATTTCTCTACACCGGGCTGACGATCGAACCGCGCTAGGCCTGGTTTTTACGCCGTGGCGAACGGCCTAAAGCCCTAACCCCAAAGCCCCGCCGCCACACGCGCAGCGTTGCGGCCGTTCTGCTATAATCCCGCCGCCTTCGTCCCACCAGAGAGTCGGGCGAAGGTGAGAGGAGCGCAGCCATGTCCGCACCGATCGACGAAGCGAAACTCCATGCCTTTGTGGGCAAGATGCTGGGCGACCTGGGTGGCGCGATGAGTGTGCCCACGGTGCGGCTGGGCGTCCGGCTCGGCCTGTTCGATGCGCTGGCGACGGGACCGGCCACCGCCACCGAACTGGCGCAGCGCGCCGGCGGCCTGCATGAACGCTATGTCCGCGAATGGGCGATGGCGCAGGCGGCCAACGGCTATGTCGATTTCGACCCGGCGAGCGGACACTTCAGCCTCTCCCCCGAGCAGGCGATGGTGTTCCACCATGCCGACAGCCCGGTCTATCTGGTCGCCGCCTTCGAAATGGTCGCGGCCATGGTCGAGGCCGAACCCAAGGTGGAGGAATGTTTCCGCAACGGCACCGGCGTCCGCTGGGGCGATCATGCCGGCTGCCTCTTCTGCGCCACCGGCGCCTTCTTCCGTCCCGGCTATGTCAACAATATCGTGCAGGCATGGATTCCCGCGCTCGACGGCGTGGAGGCGAAGCTGCGCACTGGCATCAACGTCGCAGACATAGGCTGCGGCGTCGGCTTTTCCACGCTGCTGATGGCGCAGGCCTATCCGCAGAGCCGGTTCACCGGCTACGACTTCCACGCCCCCTCCATCGAGGAAGCGCGCCGCCACGCGCAGGCCCATGGCTTGGGCGACCGGGTGCAATTCGAAGTCGCGACCGCCAAGGAGGTTCCGGGCCGCGACTTCGATCTCGTCACCATGTATGACTGCCTGCACGACATGGGCGACCCGCGCGGTTGCGCAGCGCATATGCGCGAAATCCTCGCCCCGGACGGCAGCTGGATGATCGTCGAGCCGATCGCCGGGGACCGGCCGGAGGATAATCTCAATCCCGTCGGCCGGCTCTATTACAATGCTTCCACCATGATCTGCGTGCCCACCTCGCTCGACCAGGAAGTCGGCGAAGGCCTCGGCGCGCAGGCCGGGGAGGCAAGGCTGACCGAAGTGATCCGCGACGGCGGCTTCACCCATGTCCGCCGCGCCGCCGACGGCCCGTTCAACATGGTGCTGGAGGCGCGCTGACCCGGCGCTTCAGACCCGGATCAGCCCACCCCGCACGGCATAGCCGCGATAGAGCGTCCGGCTATGCGGAAAGCCGCCCATATCCTGCGCCAGCCGCTCGATCGCGGGCTTCAGATCGCGACGTGGCGACACATGGAAGCGCGCCAGCCATCCGAACAGCGCCCGCCGCCACAGCACAGGCAGTTCGTCCTGCTGGCCGAAGTCCACTATCTCCAGCTTGCCGCCGGGCGCGACGCAGCGCGCGGCCTGCGCCAGCGCCATTTCCCATTCGGGGATCATCGACAGGGCATAGCTGATGAACACCCGCTCGAACCTCGCCCGACCGAACAGCGCCTGCGCATCGAAGCCGCAGGCGTCGCCCTGCGCCAGCGTCACCCGCTCGCCCATGCCCGCCTTCGTCACCGAAGCCCGCGCCGTCTCCAGCATCGCCTCGCTGATGTCGACGCCGAAAAGCTGCGCCTGCGGCCAGGCCTTGCCCACCGCGATCAGGTTGCGCCCTGTGCCGCAGCCGATTTCCAGTACCGCGCCGCCCTTGGGCGGATCGAGGTCGGCGATCAGCCCGTCCCGGCCCAGCAGATAATATTTGCGGGTGAGGTCGTAAATATGCCGCTGGTAGCGATAGACCCCGTCCATCAACTGGCGATGACCGCTCACTGATCGCCTTTCAGCACATAGAGATGAACGCCGCCATAAATGGCCGACCGGTCGCGCGCGGTATAGTCGAGCGACTCCTCGGCCCGATAATCCCAGCGGTTCAGAATCTCATCGACCACCCGGCCGGGCAGGATGCTCGGCTCACCGGCGGTGCGGAACAGCACCCGCGCGCCGGGCCTGGCCGTCCGCGTGATCTGCGCCCACAGATTGTTGAGCTGCTCGTCATCCATCCAGTCCTGCGCATCGAGCAGGATATAGCGGTCGCAAGATTCCACCGGCTGGCTGGCGAGGAAGTCGGTGAAGTTGACGTGCCGCACCTCGACCCGTTCGGCCCGCGCGCGCACCGCGTCATGGTTCGCCGCCTGGAGATAGGGCGGCAACGGCCCCTCGCCCCCTGCATAGCCACGCCCGAACGCCTGCACCGCGAAATAATTGTCCTGAAGGTCGAAGCCGCAGGCCAGCTTCTCCAGCCGCGCCTTCAGCACGCTGTCCATCCGGTCGTCGCCGGCCAGCGCCTCGAACTGGGCGGGCGGGATGCCGAGGCCGAAGAGCGAGGCCGGCTGGCTGGTCAGCCAGCGCACGAAGCCCTTGTCGAAGATCGGCGCCAGTTCGCGCTCGAAAATCTCGCGCTGCTCCTCGCGCGACTGCGCATCCAGCATCCGCTTGGGGTTCACGCCATGCAGCCGCGCCAGCAGGTGCGCCGCGCCGATGAAGCGGCCGAGCAGGCCATGCTTGTAGATGCCACGGGCGAATCCCCCGATGCGACGACGCCCGATCAGGTCGCGCCCTTCCCAATAGCGGCGTGTCGACTCGTCCAGATGCGGCGCGACATAGGCGCGATAGGCGGTGATATTGGCCTTATTGTCCGCCTGGGCGAAGAAACGGTGGAAAGCGGCATGGCTGGGCAGGGTCCGCGCGGCCATCAGCTTCAGCTTGTTGAGCGCGATATGCGCGGTGTTGAGGTCGACCGCGGTGATCTTCGCCGGATCGGCTGTCAGATAGGAAAGGACGTTGCAGCCGCCCGACGCGATCGTCACGACATGGCTGTCGGGCGTGATCGCCAGCGCTTCCATGTCCACCGCCGGATCTTCCCAGATCTGGGCATAGACAAGACCACGAAAGGCGAAGGTGAAGGCGCGTTCCAGCAAGCCCTGCTTCGACAGATGCCGGTGGCGGTGCACCGCATTGGTGATTTTCTTATGGCCTGTTTGGTTGGCGGTCGCTGCCATGGCTGCACTCCTCGCTGCCGGGTCGTTCGGGGGCCGATAGGGCAATGGCATGTCGCCTGCATGACGCTCCGGTTACGTGGCGATGACTCCTCTTGCGGAACCGTGACGCCCCCTCCCATCTTGTGCAGATGATGGCGCACTGGCTCGAACCCCACCCGACCGGCATCTATGTCCGTCCCGCCGATGCGTGGATCGATCCTTCGCTGCCGCAGGCACGCGCGCTTGTGACCCATGGCCACGCCGATCATGCGCGCGGCGGCCACGGCCATGTCTGGGCCACGCGGGAAACGCTGGCGATCATGGCGCTGCGGTACGGCACCGCCAGCGGCACGGCGGTCGCCTATGGCGAGGATGTGCGCATGGGCGGCGTCACCATCCGCTACGTCCCGGCCGGCCATGTGCTGGGATCGGCGCAGATCGTGCTGGACCATGCGGGCGAGCGAGTCGTCGTGACGGGCGATTACAAGCGCCGCGCCGATCCGACCTGCAAAGCCTTCGAGCCGATCCCCTGCGACATTTTCGTGACCGAGGCGACCTTTGGCCTGCCCGTCTTCCGTCATCCCGACACCGGCAGCGAGATGGACCGGCTGCTCGCCGCACTCCACGCCCATCCCGACCGCTGCGTTCTGGTCGGCGCCTATGCGTTGGGCAAGGCGCAGCGGGTCATCTGCGAATTGCGGGCGCGCGGCCATCATGATCCCATCTATATCCATGGCGCGCTGGAGCGGATGTGCGCCCTCTACCAGGCGTTCGGCGTGGACATGGGCGAATTGCGCGCCGCGACCGGCGTGCCGGCGAAGGAGATGCGGGGCCATATCGTCGTCTCACCGCCCTCCGCGCTCAACGATCGCTGGAGCCGTCGCCTGCCCGATCCGATCACCGCCATGGCGTCCGGCTGGATGCGCGTGCGCCAGCGCGCGCGGCAGAGGAATGTCGAGCTGCCGCTGGTGATTTCGGACCATGCCGACTGGGACGAGCTGACTGGCACGATCCGCGAGGTCGCGCCCACCGAAACCTGGATCACCCATGGGCGGGAGGAGGCCCTGCTCCACTGGTGCATGACCCACCAGATCCGCGCGCGGGCGCTGGCCCTGGTCGGCCGCGAAGATGAGGATGAAGGCTAATGTTTTTCCAGCCACCACATCCGTTCGGTTCGAGCCTGTCGAGAACCCTCGCGCACAGGTTCTCGACAGGCTCGAACCGAACGGGTGGGGAATCATGAGGCAATTCTCCCAACTGCTCGACGGCCTCGTCTACACCCGTTCGCGCAACGGCAAGCTGGACCTGATCGCCGCCTATATGCGCGACGCGCCCGATCCCGACCGGGGCTGGGCCTTGGCGGCGCTGACCGGCAATCTCGATCTCAAGGCGGTGAAATCCTCCGCCATCGGCGAAATGATCCGCGCCCGCACCGATCCCGTCCTGTTCGAAATGAGCCGCGATTATGTCGGCGACCTCGCCGAAACCGTCGCCCTGCTGTGGCCCAAGCAGGAGGATCAGCCCGCCGAACTGGACGACGGCTCGCTCAGCCTGTCCGCCGTAATCGATCGTCTGCACGGCATCAGCCGCGCCGCCGCGCCGCAGGCGCTGGCGCAAATGATGGACCATCTCGATGCGTCGGGCCGCTTCGCCCTGCTCAAGCTCGCCACCGGGGGTCTGCGCGTCGGCATTTCCGCTCGCCTCGCCAAGACCGGATTCGCGCAGGCCTTCGGCCTCGACGTCGATGATGTGGAGCAGGTCTGGCACGCCCTTGCCCCGCCCTATGCCGCCCTGTTCGACTGGGCCGAGGGCCGCAGCGGCCGCCCCGATCCCGAAGGCACGCCCTATTTCCGTCCCTTCATGCTCGCCCATCCGCTGGAGGCCGACAGCGTCGACCTTGCCGACTATGCCGCCGAATGGAAATGGGACGGCATCCGCATCCAGATCGTCGGCACGGGCAAGGAAACGCGCCTCTACAGCCGTGCAGGCGACGACATTACGGGGAGTTTCCCGGAGATCGCGCAGGCCTTCACCGGCCACGCGGTGCTCGACGGCGAACTGCTGGTGAAGGGCGAGGTTCAAGGCGCCAAAGAACATGGAGGCGCTGCGGCCAGTTTCAACGCCCTGCAACAAAGGCTCGGCCGCAAGGCCGTCACCGCGAAGATGATGGACGACTATCCCACCTTCGTCCGCCTCTACGATCTGCTGATCGAGGGCGAGGACGATCTGCGCGCCCTCCCCTGGACCAACCGCCGCGCCCGGCTGGAGGCCTATGTGGCGCAGTTGTCCTCCGACCGCTTCGACCTGTCCGCCGTCATCGACGCGCCGGACTTCGGGGCGCTCGCCGACATCCGCGCCGGCGCCCGTGACGCCGCGATCGAGGGGGTGATGCTCAAGCGCCGCGACAGCCCCTATGTCGCCGGACGCAAGGCTGCGCTCTGGTATAAATGGAAACGCGACCCGCTGACCGCCGACTGCGTCATGATGTATGCCCAGCGCGGCCACGGCAAACGCTCCTCCTTCTATTCGGACTACACCTTCGGCTGCTGGACGCCGGACGGCGAACTGCTGCCGGTGGGCAAGGCCTATAGCGGCTTCACCGACGAGGAGCTGAAATGGCTCGATCGCTTCGTGCGGCAAAATACCGTCAACCGCTTCGGCCCGGTGCGGGAGGTCGAAAAGACGCTGGTGCTGGAGGTCGCGTTCGATTCCATCCACGACAGCAAACGCCACAAGTCCGGCCTCGCTATGCGCTTCCCCCGCATCGCCCGCATCCGCAAGGACAAGCCGGCGAGCGAGGCGGACACGGTCGAAGGGCTGAAGAAGCTTGTCAGTTGATTACAGCGCCCAACCGGGCAGCGCCGCCTTGATATAGCGCGTCATGCAATGACAGCAGGCACACCTTGCTTCGCTCGCTTTCGGCCATTCCGTTCTCCTCAACTCCCCTCTATCATGATCGCACCACATGGAGGGAGAGCAATCATGGCCTATCAGGGAAGCTGCCATTGCGGCGCCGTCACTTTCAGCGTCACCGCCGACGCACCGACCGAGGGCATGACCTGCAACTGCTCCCATTGCAGCCGCAAGGGCTTCGTCCTGACCTTCGTCCCCGTGGATCAGTTCACGCTGGAAAGCGGCGCGGACCAACTCACCGACTATCTCTTCTACAAGCACAATATCACGCATCAATTCTGCAAGACCTGCGGCACGGAGGCCTTTGCAAAGGGCAGGTCGCCGCAGGGAGAGATGCGCGCGATCAACCTGCGCTGCGTGCCCTCGGTCGATATCGATACGCTGACCATCCAGAAGGTCGACGGGGCGAGCTTTTAGGAGCGCGAGGTTCGTCCATCTGTTGCGATGGGGATGGGTGGTATTCAGACATTCTTTCCCTCTCCCTTGAGGGAGAGGGATGTGAAGACTTGGCAGTTTGCTGCCTAGTCGTAGCTGGGTGAGGGGGTTGCCACTTTGCGCAATCGCGCCAACCTACCGCCAATCCCCCTCATCCAACTCCGCCTAGCCACTTTGCGGCAAGGCTCCGTATCCTTCTCCCTCAAGAGAGAAGGAATGTCCTGGAATGGCCGTCTCCCGACAACCCACCCCTTCAATCCAACCGCCGCACCCGGCTGCCATTGCCGCCCTTCTGCCCGCTGGCCTCAATCGACCGGATATAGCTGCCCTCGATCACCATGCCGGTGACAGGGTCGATATCGGCCTCCAGCACATCGTTGATGGCGATGTCGCCCAGCGCCTTGCGCATCTCTGCGATCTTGCCCTCAGGCGCCTTGTCGCCGCTGGCCCGGATCATCGTTTCCAGATAGGCGGTGATCGCCTCGCCAGCCACCTTCGGGTCCATCTCCGTATGCTGTTCCCAATGATAGGCGGCGGCCGGGCGGGTCAGGCGCATCCGGCTGGTCGCGGGCAGCGGCATCGGAAAGACGCCGGTGTCCAGTTCGATCTCCGCCTCATACCATTCGCCCAGTTCGCGCGGATTGCGACCCAGCCCCAGGAAGGTCGCCCAGGGCTTCAGGAACAGTTGCGCCGCCTGCTCCGGCGTGAGCTTCTGGAAACCCGCCGCCATCTTCTCGATCATCGCCGCGGCCGGCGCGCGCTTCTGCGCGTCCGGTTCGATCAGCACGACCATATCCTTCATCCCCGCGCCGATCTTTCCCTTCAGCCTGTCCCAGTCGCGCAGCCGCAGCACTTCGCCGTCCGGCCCGACATCATATTCCATCGGCTCCATGAACGGCCGCAGCGAAGGCGGCATTCTGGGATCGCCGACCTTCAGGCTGAACTCGGTCAGCCCCGGCAGCGTCCCCTTCACCAGTTCGATCCGCAGCACATAGCCCTCGCCCTCCCGGCGGAAGCGCATCACCTGCTCGACAATGCCCTGTTGCTCCTGCCCCGCGCGGCTGCGCAGCGTCGACACCTCATAGCGCAGCGGCTGGTCCAGCGGCGGAGCGAAGGCTATCCGCACCTCGCCCTTGGGAGCCTGCGCCTGCACCGCATCGGCCGCCGCCACCGCGCCCGGCGACGCGCCCATCATCGCCAGCAGGGCAATCCCCGCCAGCAGCGGCTTTTTGAAGCGGAACCAACTCTGACTTTGCGCTGTCATTCGAGCCTCCTATATGGGCGCTTTCGCGCGAACGGCGCGACAATAGCCATGGAGCAGTTGTAGTGAGCAAGGTTCTTGTCATCGGCGCGGGCGGCGTCGGATCTGTCGCGGTTCACAAGATGGCGATGAACAGTGACATTTTCAGCCATATCACGCTCGCCAGCCGCCGCCTCGTCAGCTGCGAAAAGGTCGCCGAATCGGTGAAAGCGCGCACCGGCGTCACCATCGACGTGGCGCAGGTCGACGCCGACAATGTCGAAGAGACGATCGCGCTGATCGAAAGGGTCCAGCCGAAACTGGTCGTGAACCTCGCTTTGCCCTATCAGGATCTGGCGATCATGGACGCGTGCCTCGCGACCAAGACCGACTATCTCGACACCGCCAATTACGAACCGCGCGACACCGCCAAGTTCGAATATAGCTGGCAATGGGCCTATCAGGATCGCTTCAAGGAAGCGGGCATCATGGCCCTGCTCGGCTCGGGCTTCGACCCCGGCGTCACCAGCGTCTTCGCCAGCTACATCAAGAAGCATCTGCTCGACCGGATCGACACGCTCGACATCCTCGACTGCAATGGCGGCGACCATGGCCAGCATTTCGCCACCAACTTCAACCCGGAAATCAACATCCGCGAAGTGACCGCCCCGTCGCGTCACTGGGCCAATGGCGAATGGGTCGAAGGCCCTGCATTGAGCCACAAGCAGGAATTTGATTTCGATCAGGTCGGTCCGAAGAATATGTATCTCATGTATCATGAGGAACTGGAATCGCTCGCGACCCACTATCCCGAAATCAAGCGCATCCGCTTCTGGATGACCTTCGGCGATGCCTATTTGAAGCATCTCGAAGTGCTCCAGAATGTCGGCATGACCCGGATCGACCCGGTCATCTACAATGGCCAGGAAATCATCCCGCTCCAGTTCCTGAAGGCCGTGTTGCCCGAACCGTCGAGCCTGGGGTCGACCACCAAGGGCAAGACCAACATTGGCGATATCGCGACCGGGCAGAAGGATGGTCAGGCCAAGACCGTCTATGTCTATAATGTCTGCGATCACGAGGACGCCTATGCCGAAACCGGCAACCAGGCGGTCAGCTACACCACCGGCGTCCCCGCGATGATCGGCGCCGCCATGATGCTGACCGGCGCGTGGAAAGGGGAAGGCGTGTTCAACATCGAGCAGTTCGATCCCGATCCCTTCATGGACATGCTGAACAAGCATGGCCTGCCCTGGCAGGTGAAGGAACTGGACGCGCCGCTCGACTTCTGACGAGCCGCAAAGCGCATTTCGTCATTGCGAGCGTAGCGAAGCAATCCAATGGCGCACCTATGGATTGCTTCGCTACGCTCGCAATGACGGAGTTGTTTGCCCCATGGAAACCCGCGCCGGCGATCCCGCCGCCTTCGCCCGCTTCGACCTCTACCGCGTCCCCTCGCCCGCCTTCGTGGTGGATGAGGCCGCGGTGCGCCGCAACCTGTCGGTCCTGCGCGACATCCGCGATCGGGCCGGGATCAAGGTGCTGGGCGCGCTCAAGGCCTTTTCCATGTGGTCGCTCGGCGGCGTAATCGGAGAATATCTGGACGGCGTCTGCGCGTCCGGCATCTATGAGGCGCGGTTGGGTCGGGAGGAATATAAGGGTGAGGTGGCCACCTATTGCGCCGCCTACAAGCCCGACGATCTGGCGGAAATCCTCAGGATTTCCGACCATGTCATCTTCAACAGCCCCGGCCAGATCGCGCGGATGAAGCCGGTGATCGACGCGGCGCGCAGCGACGGTGTGAACTTCGACATCGGCCTGCGCCTCAACCCCCTCAATCCCGAGGGGGAAGTGCCCAAATATGACCCGTCGCAACCGCACAGCCGCCTCGGTTTCCCGATCGACCAGTTGCGCCCGGAGCATCTGGAAGGAGTCGACGGTCTTCACGTCCATAACCTCTGCGAACAGGATTTTCTGCCGCTGGAACGCACCTGGGCGGCGATCGAACCCCATGTGATGCCCCATGTCGGCGGCCTCAAATGGCTGAATTTCGGCGGCGGCCATCATGTGACCCGCGCCGATTACCAGATCGACGACCTCACCGCCTTCCTTCGGCGGATCAAGGCGCAGACCGGCCTTGAACTCTATATCGAGCCGGGCGAGGCGATGGCGCTGGACGCGGGCATATTGGTCGGCGAAATCCTTGACGTGATCGAAAACGGGATGCCCGTCGCGATCACCGACATCAGCGCCACCTGCCACATGCCCGACGTGATCGAGGCGCCCTATCGCCCCGCCATGCTGCATGAGCCGGATGAAGGTCCGGTGACGCGACTCGGCGGCCCCTCCTGCCTCGCCGGCGACATCATCGGCGACTATCGAGTCCCCGGCGGCGCGGAACCGGGCGCGCGGATCGCCTTCCTCGACCAGGCCCATTATTCAATGGTGAAGACCAACACCTTCAATGGCGTGCCTCTTCCCGCCATCTGGCTGTGGAATAGTGAAACGGATCAACTCACGGAAATCCGGTCATTTTCCTATGAGGACTTCAAGAGCCGTCTCTCATAACGCACGTTTCATAGCGAACCGCGCAACAAAATTTTCATATGCGCTTTACAGGGGGGACCCCTCCGCATATATCGGCCGTCCGCTGCCCCATGGGACTTCCACCGCAAGGCAGCTTTTTCGCCCTGAACTACACTGGAGGTCCCTTGAGTTGCACAAGCATCATAGCGCGCTGGGGGTAGCGACCACCCTCACACCGGCAGCACCGGTAACGCTGATTCGTCCCGCCGCCGCTGCGCGGGCTGCCCGCTTCTTCGTCGAGAAGTTTCCGGGCCGCTCGCTCTATGCGGTCAAGGCGAATCCGTCTCCCGATCTGATCCGCACCCTGTTCGCCTCGGGCATCACGCATTTCGACGTGGCCTCGATCGCGGAAGTGCGTCTCGTTTCGGAAGCGCTTGCCGACGCCGAATGTCTGGCCAAGCTCTGCTTCATGCACCCGGTCAAGGCCGAGGAAGCGATCGCAGAGGCTTACCATGTCCATGGCGTGCGCACCTTCTCGCTCGACACGATCGACGAGCTGGAAAAGATCATGCGCGCCACCGGCGATGCGACCGATCTGGAGCTGTGCGTGCGTCTGCGCGTCTCGTCCGAACATTCGGAACTCAGCCTCGCGTCGAAGTTCGGCGCCGAGCTGGGTGAGACCCGCGATCTGCTGATGGCGACCCGTCAGGCCGCAGACGCGCTGGGCATCTGCTTCCATGTCGGCAGCCAGGCGATGAGCCCGCAAGCCTATAGCGATGCGATCGAGCGCGTCCGCGCCGCGATCGTCGACGCGGCGGTCACGGTCGACATCATCGATGTCGGCGGCGGCTTTCCGTCGGTCTATCCGGGCATGGAGCCGGTGGCGCTCGAAAATTATTTCGAAGCGATCCATCGCGGTTTCGAAAGCCTGCCGGTCAGCTACTCGTCGGAACTGTGGTGCGAACCCGGCCGTGCGCTGTCGGCGGAATATAGCTCGATCATCGTGCGCGTCGAACGTCGTCGCGGGACCGAACTCTACATCAACGACGGCGCCTATGGCGCGCTGTTCGACGCCGCGCATATCGGCTGGCGCTTCCCCGTCGCATTGCTGCGCGAGGAAGAGAGCGAGGAGGACATGACCCCCTTCTCCTTCTACGGCCCGACCTGCGACGACATGGACCATATGGTCGGTCCCTTCATGCTCCCCGCGGATGTGAAGGTCGGCGACTATATCGAAATCGGGATGCTCGGCGCCTATGGCGCGGCGATGCGTACCGGTTTCAACGGCTTCACGTCGGAATCGACGATCGAGGTGGCGGATGAGCCGATGGCCAGCCTCTACACCGAAACCGTCCAGCCGCGCCGTCGCGCGACCGTCATCAAGCTGGGCTAACCGCCCGGCAAGACAGAATAAAGGTCCCTCGCCGCTCGCCCTTGCGGCGAGGGATTTTTTTATCCTGTGTTTTCCGCGATTTTCGAGCCGACAGATGTTCCATCCGGCTTGAAATCGCTCTATCTGCGGAAGATGCCGACCAGTTCGACATGGGTGGTCCAGCGGAACTGGCCCACCGGCCTGACGCTCTCCAGCCGGTAGCCTGCCGCCACCAGATGCGCCGCATCCCGCGCGAAGCTGGCGGGGTTGCAGGACACATAGGCAATCGTCTGCACGGTGGACGCGGCCAGTTGCAGCACCTGTTCGCGCGCGCCCGCACGCGGCGGGTCCAGCACTATGGCGGCGAAGCGGTTCAGTTCCTCGGGCGTCAGCGGCCGGCGGAACAGGTCGCGATGGTCGGCGGCCAGCCGCCGCTGCGCCCGCGCCGCGCCGAGCTTGAGCGACAGGATCACATCCCGCGCGCCCTCCGCCGCATAGACCGGCCGCTTGTCCCCCAATGCCAGCGCGAAGGTGCCGAGGCCGCAGAAGAGGTCGGCGATCGCGCCCGTTTCCGGCAGCGCATCGCGCACCGCGCCGACCAGCGCAGCCTCGCCATCGGGCGTAGCCTGGAGGAAGGAGAAGGGCGGAAAGCCGACCGGCGTCCCACCGAAACTGACCGTTACCGCCTCCGGCTCCCAGCGCGTCTGCGGCCCGTCGCCTTCATCGATGGTCAGGCGGGCCAGCCCCTGTTCGCGCGCGAAATCGCCCAGCGCCTCATCCGCTGCCAGCCCAACGACTTTCACCCCCTCCAGCAGCAGGTCGACGCCCTGATCGGTCAGCGACAGGCGCACATGCGCGGCCCGCTTGTCCGGCAGTATCTCGACCAGCAGCGCCCTGAGCGGCGTCAGCAGCGCGAACAGCCGGGGATCGAGCACCGCGCACATCTGGAGGTCGATCAGCCTGTGGCTGCCCTCTTCGGCGAAGCCGATGGTGATGCGCTTGCCCGCACGGGCCGCGCGCAGGGAGGCACGCCGCCGCGTCATCGGCGGCGAGATATGCGGCGGCAGCACCGCGCCCGGCGTCACCCCCTGCCCCGCCAGCGCGCCGGTGACGCGCGCCGTCACGAAATCGGTATAGCTCTCCTCGTCCAGATGCTGGAGCTGGCACCCGCCGCAGGCCGGGAAATGATCGCACGGCGGCGCGGCATGATGGACACCGAAATGGACAATCCCATCGCCTCCCACCCGGTCGCCCGGCGCGGTCAGGGGAAAGTGGCGGCCGTCGGCCGTGACGCCGTCGCCCCGGGCGGCGACGCGGATGATGAGATTGTCTATTTCGCTGTCGGTCACAATCGCGCGGCGATAGCCGCTGGCAGCGTAGCAAGCAAATCATCCGCGATGAAAGCCGGCCCGGCGCGCCGCGCGGCATCGCCATGCAGCCACACCGCCTCGCACGCCGCGCGGAAGGGATCGCCCGTCACCGCCAGCCGCCCCGCGGCCAAACCCGCCAGCACATCGCCCGTCCCCGCCGTCGACAGCCAGGAGGGCGCGCCACCCGCCACCGCCGCCCGGCCGTCCGGCGCGGCGATCACGCTGTCCGCGCCCTTGTAGACGATGATCGCCCCCGACAGGCGCGCCGCCGCCACCGCCCGATCGATCTTGCTTCCGGGCAGCGTACCGAACATCCGCTGAAACTCCCCCTCATGCGGGGTCAGGATCGCTCCGGCAGGGATGCGGTCGACCTGCCCCGCCAGCAGCACCAGCGCGTCGGCGTCCAGCACCAGCGGATGGCCGGACGCCAGCGCCTTCGCCAGTCGCATATTCGCCTGGCCATCCCGGCCCAGCCCCGGCCCCACCAGCAACGCACGGATACGGGGATCGGAAAGGTCGCCATCCGCCTGGGAGACGATGGCCTGCGGGACGGCGCGGCCGGCATCGGCCGCATGGAGCCGCACCATGCCGGCGCCGGAATGCGCCGCCGCCGTCGCGGCAAGCGCGGCGGCCCCCGGCATGGCGCCGCCCAGCACCGCCACCAGGCCCCGGCTATATTTATGTGCGTCCGCACCGGGCGCCTGCAATTTGGGCGCTTCCAGTCGGCTGATGTCGCCCGGCACGGCTATGCCCAGGTCCGCCAGCACCAGCCGGTCGATCCGGCCCGCCGCCGGATGCAGCAGATGAGCAGGTTTCCAGGCCCCTAGCGCAATGCAGATCCCATAATGCGGCACGGCGGAAAGCAGCGCGCCGCTATCGGTATCGACCCCGCTCGGCAGATCGACCGCATGGACGAACAGGGCCGCCTCCGCCAGCAGACCAAGCCGCGCAGCGACCGCTTCATCCAGTCCGCGCGACAGGCCGGTTCCGAAAAGGGCGTCGACCAGTTGGGTTGCAGGCTCCGCCGCCATCACATCCTCGACCGGCCCGTCCCAGCCGGAACGCGCCCGCTGGCTCGATGCTGTCCGGCTTTCGCCCAGCGCCGCCACCCGAACGGCCAAGCCCCGCTCGCGCAGGATGCGCGCGATCACGAAGCCGTCGCCGCCATTATTGCCCGGCCCGCACAGGATCAGCGCATCGCGCCGATGCCCGGCGCGCCAGATGATCTCCGCCGCCGCCGCGCCTGCCTTTTCCATCAGCCCATATTCGTCGACGCCCGCGTCGAAAGCCGCCTGCTCCGCCGCGCGCATCTGCGCCGCGGTCAGGATCGGCGCACCGGTCATTGCGGCTGGCCGGCAATCTGTGCGGGCAACCGATAGCGGTCATCGCCGGCGGCGACCTCGATCTGCCGTTCGCCGGCGATGCTGAGCCGGGCGCTCTCCGCCCCATCGGCGGCCTCCAGTCCACGCCCGTCCGCCAACACGCGGAATCGGCGAAAGCCGCCATCGGGATGGCGGATCGTCAGCATGTCGCCGTTGCGCTCGACCAGACAATCCCGTTCCCATTGCTGCGCGCCGCCGGTCATGCAGTCGGCCTTGCCATCATCGTCCGGCGCCCCGGTCTGCGCCGACGCATTGCTGCCGCCCGCTTTCGGCGCGTCGCCGCCACATCCGGCCAGCGCCAGCAACGCCGCCAGCCCGGCCATCTTCGCTCTCATGCCAGCCGGCTCCGGCATTCCAGCACGATCGGTCCGATAATCCCGGCAAAGCGCCTCTGCCCCGCCGCGTCACTCACCAGATCCTGCCGCATCTCGATCCCCAGATAGGGGATTCCGTTGGCCTCCGCATGGCGGTTCATCGTCGCATTCAGCAACTGCCCCGAATAGGGCAACTGATCGCCGACGTTCAGGCCCGCAGCCTCCAGCAAGGGGATCGCGATCCGCGCGGCGCGATCGTCCTGATTATAAAGTATTCCGATGTCCCAGGGCCGCTGCTGCCCCGGATCGCTCGCCAGCCGGGGGGTGAAGCTGTGGACCGACAGGATGAAGGGCGCGGTCATGCCATCCAGCAATCGCGCGATCTGATGATGATAGGGATGATGGAAACGGATCATCCGCTCGGCCAGATCGGCGTCCCGATTGCCGGGAATGACATGGCCGTCGCTCATGACCGGCAGCAGTCCCGGCGCATCCTCTTCGCGGTTGAGGTCGACCACCAGCCGCGACACGCCGCCAAGGATCGCCGTGCCCCCCAGCTCGGCCGCCAGCAACCGGCTCACCTCCGCCACGCCGATGTCGATGGCGACATGCTCTCTGAGCAGCGCCGGATCGATGCCCAGGTCGACATCGTCGGGGACATGGGCGGAGGCATGATCGGCAATGATCAGCAGGTCCAGCGCGCCGCCATCGATCCGCGTGAAAGCCTCATTCATGCGCTTCTGATCCCTGTTTCCATGATCCACCAGCCGGGATGCGCCGCGCGCACCATAGCCGCAGCTTCCTTCATCGCCGCCGCACTTTCGAACAGCGCGAAGCAGGTCGCGCCCGATCCCGACATGCGCGCCAGCAGCAGGCCGTGGGCAGGCTGCAACGCGGCCAGCACCTGCGCGATCACCGGCGCGACCGCAATGGCGGATGGCTCGAGATCGTTGCGCCCTTCCTTTATCAGCCGGTCGAGACTTTCGGCGTCAAGCGCCCCGCGATCCTGCCGGTCCCACCCTGCAAAGACACTGCCCGTGGACAGGCCCACGCCCGGATTGACCAGCAGTAAGGGCAGCCCCTCCAGCCCATCGACCGCGTGTCGCGCCAAATGTTCGCCGCGCCCCGTCACCAGCTGCGTCACGCTTGCGACGCAGGCGGGCACGTCCGATCCCAGGTCCAGCGCGAGTCCGGCCAGTTCCTCCGGCGCGATCCGCACATCCCACAGCCGCACCAGCAGCCGCAACGTCGCCGCCGCATCCGCCGACCCGCCGCCGATCCCCGAAGCCACCGGCAAATTCTTCGTCAGCCGGATCGAAGCGCCACGCTGCTCCCCCAGCCAGCCCTGCAACAGCCGCGCCGCGCGCATCACCAGATTGTCCGATCCCGCATCCAGCCCCGCGCCGAACGGCCCGTCGATCACCAGATCGATCGCGCCGTCATCGGTCGCCTGCCCCTCCAGCCGGTCCCCATCCTCGGCAAAGACGAACAGACTTTCCAGCGCATGATAGCCATCGTCCCGCCGCGCCCGGACATGCAGCGCGACATTCACCTTGGCATAGGCGGTTTCGACGAGCGTTTCGGCGGCGGCCTCCACGTCAGGGTGCAGCATATTCCGGCTTCAATCCTTCCTTGCTCTTCGCCGCCAGCCGTGCCGCGACATCGCCTTCGGCATAGACGGCCGCGGCGTTCCAGGCATAGCGCGCTTCGTAGCGCCGCCCCGCCGTCCATAGCGCATCGCCCAGATGCTCGTTGATCGTCGGATCGTCCGGCGCGCCGGCCGCCGCCCGTTCCAGCACGGGCACCGCCGCCCGAACATCGCCCGTCACAAACTGCGCCCAGCCGAGCGAATCCGTGATCGACGCATCCTGCGGCTTGAGCGCGCTGGCCCTTTTGAGCAGGACCAGCGCTTCCTCGACATTCTGCCGCCGCTCGATCTGCGCATAGCCCAGATAGTTGAGGATGACCGGCTCATTGGGCGCCAGCTTCGCCGCGCGCTCCAGCACGGCCCGCGCCTCGTCCCAGCGCTTGCCCTGCTCCAGCGCGCTGCCTTCGAACAGCAGCAGCGCCCAGGGCACGCCATCGGCGGGATAGCCGGCTTGCGCCGCCTTGAACGCCGTCGCCGCGCCAGTGAAATCCTTCGCATCGGCGAGCAGGCGACCGAGACGGACTTGGCGCTCGGCGTCCGCACCCGGTTCCGACGCCAAGGTCCGGGCGAGGGCGATCGCGCCATCACGATCGCCCGCCTCGGCCCGGGCATTGACCAGTTCGGCCTGGGCCAATCCGCCATACCAGCCCTTGAGCGGCACCTTGCCGGCCTCCGCAGCTCCAAAGGCGGGATAGCCGCCGGCCGTCAACAGACGGGCCGCGATGATATGGACTTCGGGACCCTGGGGATCGGCGAAGGTCGCGATCCGCGCCAACCGCATACCAAGCACAATCCCCTTATCGTCCGAAGCGATATCGACCGCCAGCCGCGAAAGAAGCCGGGCAAAGCCCTGTGCCGGGTTCAGCAGCGCCCTGCGCCCTCTGGCGCCCTTGCCGCGCGCGATGTCCGCCCGCGCCACCACGAAATTTGCATCGCCTTCCGGCAGGAGGGCCAGCGCTTCGGCCTTCGCCCCCTGAGCCGCAAGCTGCGCGGCGAAGCTGAGCCGCAGCGCCGCGCCGTCGCTGCTGCGCAAGGCGATCGCCCGCCGCAACGCCGGCGCCGCAGTCGCCAGATCGTCCCGCCCGATCGCCTGCAAGGCCAGATGCTCGTCCAGATAGCGCTGGCCAAGCGCGGCGAACTGCTCCTTGCCCTCGATCACGGGCGGGGCATAATGCCCTTCTCCCACGGCGATCCAGCTCCGCATGATCGACGCCAGAAAGGTGAAGTTGCCCTCCTCCACCATGCGGTCGATGAGCAACCGGGCGCCGACCCAATCCTTGCGCGTCAATGCGTCGCCGATCCGCAACAAGGTGCCGTCGCGCGGCAACATGCCCTGCGCGTCAAGCAGCACGGCCGACCGCATCGCCAGCGCCTGATCGCCGCTTTCCAGCGCCTGTGCATAGGAGCGGCGCGCAATCTCCGCGCGCCCCGGATCAAGGGCCAGCGCGACACGATAGCTGGCCACGGCATTCCCCAGCGCGCCATCCCCGTCCGCCAGCCGCGCCCGCGCGTAGGCATGAAGGGCGCTGCCTGGGTCGACCGACGCCCCGGCTGCCGCCGGGACCGCCAGCATCAGAATCGGGATCAGGCGCTTACATATTGGGATAATTCGGTCCTCCGCCGCCTTCAGGGACGACCCAGTTGATATTCTGGGTCGGGTCCTTGATGTCGCACGTCTTGCAGTGGACGCAATTCTGCGCGTTGATCTGGAAGCGGGGATCGCCTTCGTCCTGCCCGACCACCTCATAGACGCCGGCCGGACAATAACGCTGCGCCGGCTCGTCATAAAGGGGCAGATTGTAGCTGATCGGAATTGATGGGTCCTTCAGCTGCAGATGGACCGGCTGATCCTCCTCATGATTGGTGTTCGACAGGAACACCGAAGAAAGCCGATCGAAGCTGATCACATTGTCCGGCTTGGGATAGTCGATCTTCCGGCACTGTTCCTTGCGCCAGATCTTCTCATTGTCCGGCTTGTGCTTCATCGTGAAGGGCAGGCCGATCTTCAGCGTGCGCATCCACATGTCGATCCCGGCCAGCAGCGTGCCGATCGTGTTGCCGAACTTGGCCAGCATCGGTTCGGCATTTTTCACCAGCTGCAATTCGGTCGCGATCCAGCTGGAACGCAGACGAACCTCATAATCGTCCAGCACGTCGCGGGCGCGCTCATTCTGGATCGCCTCGAACGCGGCCTCGGCCGCCAACATACCCGACTTCATCGCCGTATGCGTGCCCTTGATCCGGGGCACGTTGACGAAACCGGCCGAACAGCCGATCAGCGCGCCGCCGGGGAAGACCAGCTTGGGGATGGACTGCCAGCCGCCCTCGTTGATCGCGCGCGCGCCATAGGAAACGCGGCGTCCGCCCTCCAAGAACTTGCGGATTTCCGGGTGCTGCTTCCAACGCTGGAATTCCTCGAACGGGTAGAGGTGCGGGTTGCGATAGCCCAGTCCCACGACGAAGCCCAAAGCCACCTGACCATTGGCCTGGTGATAGAGGAAGCCGCCGCCATAGGCATCGGTCAGCGGCCAGCCCTGGGTATGGAGGACCAGGCCCGGCTTGTGCTTGGCGGGATCGATGTCCCACAATTCCTTCATGCCCAGGCCATAGACCTGCGGCTCGCAGTCGGCGTCGAGCGCGAACTGGCGCTTCAATATCTTGGTCAGATGGCCGCGCGCGCCTTCGGCGAAGAAAGTATATTTGGCGTGGAGTTCCAGCCCAGGCTGATAGTCGGCCTTTTTCTCGCCATCGCGGCTGATGCCCATGTCGCCGGTGGCGACGCCCTTTACGCTGCCATCCTCATTATAGAGGATTTCCGCGGCCGCGAAGCCGGGGAAGATCTCCACACCCAGCCCCTCGGCCTGCTCGGCCAGCCAGCGGCACAGATTGCCCAGCGACCCGGTATAGGTGCCCTTATTATGCATCCAGCCCGGCGTCATGATGTGCGGGATCGCCATTTTGCCGGTTTTGGTCAGGAACCAGTGCTGATTGTCGGTGACGGGCACTTCCGCCAGCGAACAGCCCATCTCGCGCCATTCCGGCAACAATTCGTCCAGCGCCTTCGGATCGATCACCGCGCCCGACAGGATATGGGCGCCGATTTCCGACCCCTTCTCCAGCACGCATACCGCCAGTTCCTGGCCGGCATCATTAGCCAGTTGTTTCAGCCGGATCGCCGCCGACAGCCCGGCCGGTCCCCCACCGACAATGACGATGTCATAGGGCATCGATTCCCGTTCGCTCATTCATCCCTCCTCAGGGCGTTTGGTGGGCTGCACCCCATGCTTCCAACCGCCGCACTACTCCAACACTTTACCATTGAAGGCGATGAAGCAGCTTGACCCGATCGTCAACCTCTGGCCCTAGATGATTATGATGCGGGGAATAATGCAGGACAATGCGGCTCTGTCGGCCGACGCCTATCTGGCGTGGTGGCAGCTGGCCGGTGTGGAGAGCGTCGTAGCGGAAACGCCGCACGACTGGCTGCGCGCCCCGTCCGCGGCGGTTTTCATGTCGCAAGCGGCTCAGTCGCCGGGGGTCGCGCCGACCACCAAGCCCCAGGATCTGCAAGCCTTTCATCGCTGGCTTGAAAGCGAATCGAACCATCCCGAGAGGCGCTGGCCGACGCCGCCCATCTATCCCGTAGGCGTTGTCGATTCGCCACTGATGATCGTCACCGACATGCCCGATCCGGCCGATGTCGACGCGGGCGCATTGCTGGCCGACCGTGCCGGCGCCCTGTTCGACGCCATGTTGCGCGCCATCGGGTTCGACCGGACCCAGTGCTATATCGCGTCCCTCTTCTTTGCTCGGCCGCCCGGCGGCATGGTCGAGGCAGCCGATCTCGCAAATGCCGCCGCGCGGATGCGCACCCATGTCCATCTGGCGCGGCCGCGGCGCCTGCTTCTGCTCGGCGACCGGACAATTCGGACGCTGCTGCCGACCGATGCTTCCGCGCCCGCGCATAGTTTACGCAATTTTAATCATGATGGCGGCATTGTGCCCGCCGTCGCCACATTCCATCCGCGCCTGCTGCTGAGCCAGCCTGCGGCAAAGGCGGAATGCTGGCGCAGCCTGCAAAGCCTGATCGAGGAAGACCGTCCGTGATTCGTGCCGCGACCCGCCTGTCCTGCCTGGTCCTGATGACCCTGGGAATTGCAGCCGCAACGCAGGCCGCCGCGGAAACCACCGAAACTCTTTCCGACCTGCCGATCATGAAATCGGATGAAGCGCCACTTGACCTCAGCGACGGCGACAAGGCGCGCTACAATGCGATCTTCGTCGCCCTGCGTGCGGAGAAATGGACCGACGCCAAGGCGATGATCCAGACGCTCGACGCGCACGACGCGGTGCGCCAGGTGGCGCTGTCCGAACTTTTTCTCGCCCGCAATTCGCCCCGGGTCGAACTGTTCGACCTGCTCGACCTCATCAACAAGGCGCCCTGGCTGCCCAAGGCCGACCAGCTTTCGCGCCTCGCGCAGAAACGCGGCGCGACGATTCTGCCGACATTGCCGCAGATCCAGAAGATGGTCTGGCTGGGGTCGGCCCCGCGCCGCCAATATGTCGCCGCGACCAGGACGGACATGCTGGCGCAGGCATTATCGGGCCAGATCCAGAATTACATCAAGAATGATGATCCGGTCGGCGCCGAAGGGCTGCTCGCCAATGGCGAGGCTGGCTTGACCCCGGAAGGTCTGACCGAGGTGCGCCAGCGGGTGGCCTGGGCCTATTATATCGAGAATGACGACAATAATGCGCGGCGCATGGCCGCGCGCGCACTGGAAACGCGCACGGGCGGCGACTGGACGGTGCAGGCGCACTGGACCGCCGGCCTTGCATCCTGGCGCCAGAATGATTGCCGCGCCGCCGCCCCCGCCTTCGCCAATGTCGCCGCGCTCGCCACCGACGCAGACATGCGCTCGGCCGGCGCCTATTGGGCGTCGCGCGCCTATATGGTGTGCGGCGAGGCCGAAAAGGTCGAAAATTATCTGAAGCTCGCCGCCCGCTCGAACGAGACTTTCTACGGCCTGCTCGCCAAGGAATCGCTGGGTATGCCGCTGGGCGGCGCCCCCATGGCCAGCCGTTTCGGCGCGCTCGAATGGCAGAAGCTGAAGAACAGCCCCAATGCCCGCGCCGCCGTGGCCCTCTCTGCTATCGGGGAAACGGGTCGGGCCGACGAGTTGCTGCGCTATCAGGCGAAGATCGGCGGCACCGATCAATATGATGCGCTGCTGCGCCTCGCCAGCGCGCTCAACCTGCCCGCGACCCAACTTTATCTCGCCCATAACGGCCCTGCCGGCACCCAGCCCGCCAGCTTCGCCCGCTTCCCCGCGCCCGACTGGCGGCCCGACGGCGGCTGGCGCGTCGATCCCTCGCTGATCTTTGCCCATACATTGCAGGAATCCGGCTTCCGCACCGATGCCGTCAGCAGCGCCGGCGCGCGCGGCCTGATGCAGGTGCGGCCGGGCACGGCCGGCGATGTCGGCATGACATCGGCAGCCCAGCTGCTCGTGCCATCGACCAACATGGAATATGGCCAGCGCTATCTGGAATCGCTGCGCGACATGAGCGCCACCGGCGGGCTGCTGCCCAAGGTGATGGCGGCTTATAATGCGGGTCCGCTGCCGGTCGAGCGATGGAACACGCAAGTCCATGACAAGGGCGACCCGCTGCTCTTCATGGAATCGCTGCCCTATTATGAAACCCGCGCTTACGTGAACATCGTCATGCGCAATTACTGGATGTATCAGCTTCAGGCCAAGGGTGCCGCCGAATGCCTGACCGGCATGGCGCAGGGCATGTGGCCGACCTTCCCCAACGCCAAGGGCGTGAAGCTGGTGCGCCTGAGCAAGGCCGATGGCCGCGCCTCCATGGGCGCCGGTTCCGACTGATGCCAATCGACCAGAGCCGGACCTTCCTTCCCCTCCGGATCGCGCTTCTCACCGTCTCCGACACGCGCGGCCTGGCCGAGGATCGATCAGGCGACGCGCTGGTGGAGCGGCTGGAGGGCGCAGGCCATATCCTGGCGGCGCGCCATGTGGAGAAGGACGACAAATCCGCCATCGTGGCGCGACTGCACGCCTGGATCGACGACCCGCAGATCGACGTGATCCTTACCACCGGCGGCACCGGCGTCACCGGCCGCGATGTGACGCCTGAAGCGCTTGCCCAGGTGCAAGACAAGGAAATCCCCGGCTTCGGCGAGCTGTTCCGTTGGCTGAGCTATCAGAGCATCGGCACGTCCACCATTCAGTCGCGCGCCACCGCCTGCGTCGCGCGCGGCACCTATATCTTCGCGCTGCCCGGTTCGACCGGCGCCGTGAAGGACGCCTGGGACGGCATTCTCGTCACCCAATTGGACAGTCGTTTCCGCCCCTGCAATTTCGTCGAACTGATGCCGCGCCTGACCGAACGCTGACCATGACGTCCGCGCGGGGATGACAAAGTCGCCCCGCTCTGGCATCGCGCCTGCCACGACTTTCAGGACAGGCAGCATCATGACCAGCATCGGGATTTTCGGAGCAGCCGGCCGCATGGGCCACGCCATCGCCACCGTGGCGGCGGAAGCCGGAATCGGCATAGCGGGCGGCACGGATCGCCACGGCAGCGGCGAAATCGCACCGGGCATCGCCATCACCACCGATACGCTGGCGCTGGCGCAAGCGAGCGATGTCCTGATCGATTTTTCCGTCCCCGGCGCCCTCTCCGCCCATCTCGACGCCTGTATCGCCGCGAAGAAGCCGATCCTGATCGGCACCACCGGGCTGGAACCGGTCCATCACGCCCTGATCGACGAGGCGGCGAAGGTCATTCCCGTGCTCCAGACCGGCAATACCTCGCTGGGCGTCAACCTGCTCGCCGCGCTGGTGGAAAAGGCGGCCGCCGCGCTGAGCGACGATTGGGACATAGAAATCGTCGAGATGCACCACCGTCACAAGGTCGACGCGCCGTCGGGCACCGCGCTGCTGCTGGGCGAAGCCGCGGCGCGCGGCCGGGGCATCGCGCTGGCCGACAAGAGCGAGCGCGGACGCGACGGCATCACCGGCGCGCGGGCGAAGGGCGCGATCGGCTTTGCAGCCCTGCGCGGCGGATCGGTCGCGGGCGATCATCAGGTCATTTTCGCGGCCGAGGGCGAACGGATCGAACTGGGCCATCGCGCCGAAAACCGCACCATCTTCGCGCGCGGCGCGATCAGGGGCGCGCAATGGCTGCTGCGCCAGGGCGCGGGTCGTTACGACATGAAGGGTGTGCTGGGGCTCTGACGCATGAACAAGGCCCAGATATTCGACTTTTTCAGCCGGCTGGCGGAGGCCAACCCCGCCCCGCGCACCGAACTGGAATATGGCAACGACTATCAATTGCTGGTCGCGGTCGTGCTGTCGGCCCAGGCGACCGATGTCGGCGTCAACAAGGCCACCCGCGCCCTCTTTCGAGAGGTCGAAACGCCCCAGCAGATGGTCGATCTGGGCGAGGAAGGCCTAAAGCAGCATATCAAGACGATCGGCCTGTTCAATGCCAAGGCGAAGAATGTCATCGCCCTCTCCGAAATCCTGGTCCGCGACTTTGACGGAGCGGTGCCGCAGGACCGCGACACATTGACCACCCTGCCCGGCGTCGGGCGCAAGACCGCCAATGTCGTTGTGAATACGGCCTTCGGGCAGGAAGCTTTCGCGGTCGACACCCATATCTTCCGCGTCGGCAACCGGACCGGCCTTGCGCCCGGCAAGACCGTGCTGGCGGTCGAACAGAAGCTGGACAAGCGCGTGCCGGGACCGTTTCGGCGCGACGCGCATCATTGGCTGATCCTGCACGGCCGCTATGTCTGCAAGGCGCGCCGCCCCGAATGCTGGCGCTGCATCGTAACGGACCTATGCCGCTACAAACCCAAAACTCCCGCGCCCAAATCCGCCTGAAACGGCCTCCGTTATCACGCGGTTCAGCCCTTTCGTGCTAGGAAAGCGACGGAAATCAGCGCTCCGTGCCGTCGAATCGGCACAATATGAGGAGAGAAACCATGTCCATCCGTCGCTCCGTCCACCTGGCCCTGGGCATCGCACTGACTTGTGCCGTGGCACCCGCCATCGCCAAGAATACCCCCGATCCTTATGTGACCAAAGGGAAAGCGATCGATTGCATTCCGATCAGGTCGATCCAGTCAACCAATGTGCGCGACGACCGGACCATCGATTTCGTCATGAACGGCCGGAAAATCTACCGCAACACCCTGCCCAACAGTTGCCCCAGCCTGGGTTTCGAAAAGCGCTTCTCATACCGGACGAGCCTGGCCCAGCTTTGCTCGGTCGATATCATCACCGTCCTCTGGAATGCCGGCCCTGGCTTGCAACCAGGCGCAAGCTGCGGCCTGGGCAAATTCCAGCCGATGGAAAAAGCGGCGAAATAAGATCATCGAGAGATGATTTTGGTGCTGGCGCAGCCGGATGGACTTTGCTAACCGCCCCTTCTGACCAGCGTCACGCACCCATAGCTCAGCTGGATAGAGCGTTGCCCTCCGAAGGCTCGCGTCCAACGCGAGAGCAGCGATTTTATACAGTATTTACGAGGGTTTAGGAGGACGGAAGAAAGGACGGACGAAAAAACTCACCAAATTCTCACCGCGCTCGGACTGTCGGATTCGATCGCGGATTGACCTACCCCGGCGCAAATCTTACGGCTCCAAGCCATACGCACCCATAGCTCAGCTGGATAGAGCGTCGCCCTCCGAAGGCGAAGGCCAGAGGTTCGAATCCTCTTGGGTGCGCCAAAACTCCCAATGAAATCAGTGAGTTAAGACTGTCGCAGCAGCCTTGGTGCGCCGCCTCTCGAAGTCCAAAACTCACCACGCTGGCGGCGGCGCGACGCGAAGCCCCTGCATTTCCGCGGAAAACTTGTCGAACCGAACTCACCACGCCCTTTCGCGGCTGTGATGATCCGATGGGGGCGTCCTAATTCCGGGCTGGATGAAACGCATGGTCATCGGCAATCGAGACCCCGCGGATTGCGGCCGGCCAAGCGGACCATCGACGCCGGCTAAATGCTGTGTTGGCGAAGGGCAGAGAGGGCAGTAACGACCCCTTGTACGAATTCGCGTTACACAGCGAATCACCGACGCTAGATTCCCGAAAAGTTCTCCAACCCGAGGCCGGAACATTGAACTGACCTATGACAACCGCGCGCCACATCGTTGCACTGCTGCAAAGCCATATAGACGGGGATGAGGACCGCTTCCTCTCCGTGGCGACGCAACTAGCCGCGCACGAGGCGAGGCAGGGTCATGGGAAGCTCGCGCAGGAACTGCGCGAGTTGGTCGATGCCGCCAAGGGCAAAAGCGCGACGGTGGCGCGGCGCGGAGCCGGCCCCGTGCCGTTGGCGCAGCCGAAGGGCGAACTCGCAGGGCTTCTGGAAGCCCGCTATTCCGATGTCCGGCTGTCCAGCATGGTGCTCAAGCCCGAACTTGATGAGCGGCTTGCGCGCGTCCTTCGGGAACAGCGCCAGCAGGAGCGGCTCCGCGCGCGGGGGCTCGCCCCGCGCCGCAAGCTCTTGCTTGTCGGCCCTCCTGGCGCAGGCAAGACAATGACCGCCGCCGCCTTGGCCGGTGAGTTGAAGCTGCCCCTTTTCACGGTTCTTTACGATGGATTGATCGGCAAGCTCATGGGCGAGACCGCCACACGGCTTCGGCTTGTCTTCGACGCCGTTGCCATGCAGCGCGGTGTATACTTCTTCGACGAGTTCGACGCGATCGGCGCGCAACGGGCCGGGCCGAACGACGTTGGGGAAATTCGCCGGGTGCTCAATTCCTTCCTCCAGTTTCTCGAAAATGACGATGGCCCGAGCCTCATCGTTGCCGCGACCAATCACCCCGAATTGCTCGACAAGGCGCTCTATCGACGGTTCGACGATGTCATCAGCTACGATCTTCCTGATCCCTCGGTTGTGCAGGGCATCCTCGAAGCCCGGCTCGCGACCTTCGATCTCAAGCCGATCGAATGGGCGCCTGTTCTCGAATCCGCCGCCCATCTCTCCCAAGCCGAAGTCGCCAGAGCTGCCGACGAGGCGGCAAAAGTCGCGGTGCTGGATGGCCACGATGGCGTGACGACCGCGACGCTGCTGACCGCTCTGACGGAGCGGCGCGCGGCCATCCTCTAAGCAACGAGGCCCGATGGCTGTACCTCCCCGCGACCGCCCCCATTTCCACGTCGAAGGCGGCGGCCAAAGCGAGGCGTACACGTCACCCCGCCTGGTCATCAGCGGCCTCCCTCCGGCGCGGGCGCGTGCCGCGCACGCTGCACGGTTGGAACAGGCAATCGGAACGGCGCTCGCCGCCGGCCGCCAACGGCTCGCAGAGCGGGAAGACGGCGTCGCCGAGGGCAAGCCAGGCTTCTATCTGGAGTTCGATATCCCCGTAGCCGAGCGCGCCGCAGTCGAAGCCTTGGAGAATAAGCCCAAGGCTATCGAGCTGGTAGCGGTTCGACCTACGGCGGAGGGCGACGAGATGGTCTCGGCCACTGTATTCGTTCCGGAAGCTGCTGCCGATTTCTTCGTCAAGAAGATCGAAGCCTATCGCGATGAGGAGACGCGCACCGGCAAGCCCAAGAACGAGGCCCTGATCGCTCGGATCGACGACATCAGGGTCGCGGTCGCACGCTCGCTATTTACCGATGAAGCGCAGCACTTTCCCGCCGACGGCCGTCAGGTGTGGTGGGAAGTCTGGCTTCGGGATGGCGGTCTCGCGATCTTCCAGTCTGTCGCCGCCAAGCTCGATGTCGCGATCAAGGAGCACGTCATCAGCTTTCCCGAGCGCGATGTCGCGTTGGCGCTCGCCGATGAAGCGACGATGGATCGGCTGATACGCAATTCCGACGCCGTGGCTGAACTGCGTCTCGCCAAGGACACTCCATCCCTCTTTCTCGAAATGCGCACGGTCGATCAGGCCGCTTGGGCGAACGACTTGGCTGATCGGATCGCACCGCCGCCCCCCTTGGCACCGGCAGTCTGCATACTGGACAGCGGAGCGACCCAGGCCCACCCCCTGCTCGCGCCGGGCCTCGATCCTGCCGATCAGCATAGCTACGACGGTGACTGGGGCGTCGGCGACAGCGCCTTCTGGAATGGTCACGGCACGTCGATGGCTGGCGTCGCGCTTTATGGCGATCTCGAAGCGGCGCTTTCCCACGGCGAGCCGGTCGCACTTGGTCATCGCCTCGAAACGGTGAAGATCCTGCCGCCAACCGGGCAGAACGAGCCGCGACTTTACGGAGCGATCACGGCCACCGGTATCGCTCGTGCCGAAGACCATGCTCCCCGTCGCCGGCGCGTGTTCTGCATGGCCGTGACCAGCGACGTCGGCTTGCGCCGGGGCCGGCCGTCCTCCTGGTCCTCGTCAATGGATCAGCTCTGCTATGGCGGCGGTGACAGGCGACGCCTGATGGTCCTAGCGGCGGGCAATCTTCGCGGCGACATCAATCCGGCCGACTATCCTGACCGCAACGACCTCGAAGAGGTCGAAAGCCCGGCGCAGGCTTGGAATCCGCTCGTCGTCGGGGCCAGCACCGACAAGATCACGATCACCCATCCCGACTATGACGGATGGACGCCCGTCGCCCCGGCCGGCGACCTCTCGCCGGCAAGCCGAACGTCGGCCATCTGGGATCGGCAATGGCCGATCCGTCCGGATGTCGTGTTCGAAGGCGGCAACTTCGCGCATGACGGTGCCAACCCGGCCTCGGCGATCGACGACCTCCAACTCCTCACGACCCACTATCGTCCCAACATGCGCCTGTTCGAAGCGTTCGGCGACACTAGCGGCGCTGCCGCGCTCGGCGCGAACCTCGCCGCCGGCGTTATCGCAGCCCGTCCGACACTCTGGCCGGAAACGGTGCGCGCGCTCATTGTCCATTCCGCCGAATGGACGCCGGCGATGCGCCAGCGCTTCGACGCGGCCGGCTCGCAAGCTCAGAAGCTGGCCATGCTACGCCGCTACGGCTGGGGCGTGCCTGACCTTGGCCGGGCGCTGATGAGCGCGTCCAACGACGCGACTTTGATGGTCGAGGACGCCCTGTTGCCATTCCGCAAGGACGGCTCGACGATCAAAACACGCGATATGAATCTGCATCGACTGCCCTGGCCGCGCGCCGAACTGGCTGCGCTTGGCGATCTCGATGTGGAGCTGCGGATCACCCTGTCCTATTTCGTTGAGCCCAATCCCGGTGAACGGGGCTGGACGCGGCGCCACCGCTACGCTTCGCACAATCTCCGCTTTGCGGTGAAGCGGTCGCTCGAAGGCTTGGAAGCGTTCCGGCAGCGGATCAACAAGGCGGCTCAGGACGAAGAGGCTGGCGCTGTCGGCGCTGCCGCGGGCGGTGACTCCTGGGTTCTGGGTACGATCCGTGACCGCGGTTCGATCCATAGCGACATTTGGCGTGGCAGCGCGGCCGCCCTCGCCGAGCGCGACGCGATCGGAGTCTTCCCCGTCAGCGGATGGTGGAAGGAGAAGCCTTCGCTCCAGCGCTGGGATCGTTCCGCCCGCTACGCATTGTGTGTGTCGATCCGCGCGCCCGAGGCCGACATCGACCTCTATACCGCCATCGCCAATCAGATCGCGGTCCCGATCCCGGCGGCTTAGCGGTCAGTCGAGCCAAGCGGCATAAGCGCCCACGTCGATCATCGGGACGGTCGCGCTCGCCTGAAGGCGGGAGATGAGGTCGAGCAGGAACCGCGTCGCCGCTCGCACGCCGACCTGCGCCTGCGAGCAACCGTCCGTGTCGCAGCCGAACACTCCGTGCGCTGCGACGCATCCGATATCGAGGCGGTGCTGCCCATCGAGCGCTGCGAGCGCATCGGTCAGCGGCTGGCCGAGCGGTGGATTCCATTCGCTCTCGAACGTGAGCAGTCCGCCGATAATGGCCGGCAATGGTCGCGGATCGTAGATGCCGCCCGCGTGCGGTATCGGCAGGCTCGTCCGATGGAGTGCGCGAACGCTGGCCACCTTGTCCGCCGCATAGGCGACATGCTGCGCATTGATCGCCTGCTTGGTCTCGAACACAGCATAGACGCTCTCTGCCGGTACGATGAACTGATCTTTGAAATTGAAGATAAAGGGCGAATATTGGCGATCGAAGATGACGATATCGATCTGGTGGCTGAAGGCGCCCTTGCTGTCGACCACATGTGCGCCGGCAGCGCGATACCGTTCGGGCAAATAGCCCTGCAATAGCTCCAGCCACACAGCTTCGCTGGCGTCACCCTTCGTTCCGCCGTGACCGAAGCTGCCGCGCGCGATGCCCAGCTTCGCTTCGATCTCGTCGTGCAGGCTTTGCAGCAAAGTTTTGAGGGACCATTCGGTCATTGCACGAAGCCGCTCCAATTGCCGCCCAGCGCAGCTTCCGCCAACCGCCGCACCGCTTGCTTCTCCGTGCCGGTGAGATCATCCGATATGACATTGTTTCCATTGGCGGGATCGATCACCCGTGCTGCAGTGAACTTGTCCCTGAGATACTCCAGCACCGTCACGACATTCTCCGCCAAGTCAGGCGATGTCCTCCCGCTCAAGGCTGCGATCACGGTCAGCTCAAGATAGAAAGATGGGAATTCGAGCCGCTTCTGGTTGCGCCACAGTTTCAGGAGCCGCGACTCGCGCTGATGGCCCGCCATGACGACGGTGTTGATATGTGTCGTCACATTTGTCTTCGTCCAGGTATCGGCCGTGCGCCGGTAGAGGCTGTGATCCGTCGTCCAGGCGGACTGCCGCTTGCCGGGGACGAGATCGACATCGAAGCCGCCGATCGTCGCGTTGATCGACGCATTCTGCCGCTTTGGCACATAGCCGGCGCCTGCAATGGCGTTGAAGAGCGAGCCGTAAATATCCTTCAAAGTCTCGGGCGTGTCTTCGTGCAGCGAAATGAAAAGGTCGATGTCAGTGCCGCTTCGGTTGGCCGTGCCTTTGGCAAACGAGCCGCTCGGAGAAATCGACAGTAAGAAACGGTTTGCCCATTGCTGAAGCACAGGCGCGATTATTGTCTGGACCTGCCGAACAGGTGAGAACGCGCTGGTATCAACGGCCTCCCTAGCCAGAATCGCGTTTAAGTAGGCGCTGCTCATCACATATGCCTAGCGCTGCAATCTTTCTCCCGGAAGCACCGATGCAACGGCAAGAATAGGTATGGCGTCGCTTGACGGGGTCCGTCGCGGCCAATCGGCTGCAATCCCATGACGCGGGCCGCGTGCTCCTCGATTTTTCCGCCAGGATCGACTACATGGAGCCCGTATCCCCCGGTGGTCCCTGCTTTGCATACCGCCGGGGCACTTTATTTCTAGCCACAGCCTGAAGCCTTCGCAACGCGCTTCCAGCGTGCGGATCGTGCTGTTTCCGTCTTCATCCCAAACGGTTTGAGGGGGAAAGCCTTCCCCTACCGTCGAGTCCCTGACAGGTCTCGCCGGACCCCTTCGAGCGGGGACACCCCGCAACGCCCCAGATAGCACGCGGGGATCTAGGGAGCGCACACTGGCGGCTGAAGCCGCGCAGGGGTCGCGCGTTTTTATCTGCCCGCGTTTGCACACTTGCTCTGGCCGGAGGGCGCGGCGACGGCTGGCCCCCAGGCCCGCGCGCACGCCGCCGCGCCGGCCGTCCGCCGCAAGGGTGCGTCGTTTGTGGCGCCGCGAGCGGCGCGGAGCTTGGGACTCCGCCCCTGGCGCACTTCGGAACGTCTTCCGCCCAGCTTCCTCCGCTTCGCTCCGTGCAGCCGGTTCCCCGCGAAGCCGTCCCTCCGTTTGCACCCCCGGTCTCGCCGACGGGCAGGGTTTCAGCGCGGCGCTTCCGCTGCGCGGAAACCTAAGCCCAAGGAGTAAGGAAATGACCAATACCATCGAAACCGTGGCGACCGAGCAGAGCGCGCAAGACGGTCAGACCGTGTTCGTCCCCCTGAACAAGCTCAAGAAGTCCCCGAAGAACGTCCGCAAGGTGCCGCATACCGACGAGTTCATTGCAGCGCTCGCCGCGTCCGTCGCGGCCAAGGGGCTTTATCAGAACCTCGTCGTCGAGCCGGAGGTGAAGAACGGCAAGCCGACCGGCTGCTATCTCGTCACCGCTGGCGAAGGGCGCAGGCTCGCCTATCTGCTGCGCGCCAAGCGCAAGGAGATCAGGAAGAACCACCTTGTCCGCTGCTGGCTCGACACCGAGAACGATCCGGCCGAGGTGAGCTTGGATGAGAACTACAATCGGGAGCAGCTTTTAGGTCATGTTTCCAGAGTGTCCTTCGATAGGAAAGATTACAGAGCAGTGTGCTTGTTCCAGGCCGCCCGCAGC
>NZ_JCATID010000024.1:0-82653 GCF_059693745.1 Sphingobium sp. WR1
ATAGCTGCGCCGCCCAAGTGTTCGCTGATTGTTCGCTCTTATCGTTGTTTGGCGTACCATTCACGCTATGCCCTCTGCTAGCGACAGTAGCATGATAATCAGTGGTATCGTGGGGTAGAGCATTCCATCCTTGACATCCCACTGGCCATTATCCCTTTATGCTCTCTGGATTTTCCAAATTTCGCCTTGCCAGGGCTGGCCGCGTTGCATTTTGTCGCAGTCATAATATCCCGGCTCTGCGCCGTCTTCTCATAAAAATGGGCAGAATAGGTCGCCGGCAGGAGGATTTGGACAATCTTGGTGTGAAATGTCGTAGCGGTGAGATTTTTTGATGCAGCAGTTCAAGGTTCATATCGTGACATCGGATTCCGGATGGATTCTTGAAAGACTGGCTGCGGAAATCTTCAAGAAACTTGATTACGTTACCTACTCAACGGAGCCTGACGAAACCGCGCAGGTCCAGTATTACATTACATATGGATGCCGGAACCGAAGAGTATCGCCCATAGAAGTGGCGCTTTTCACGCACAGGGAAAGCGACTCCGCAGCGGCGGAGCGATTCGATCGAGCGGCGCGTGACGTCGATGTCGCCATTTCGATGTCTGGGACGACGCACGATATCGTGCAGGGCCTGGGTGTGGCGGACAGTATCTGCATATCACCGGGCGTCGACCTGGACCTGTTCAAGCCATTGATCCGCGTCGGCGTCGTGGGACGAACCTATCATACCGGCCGCAAGGGAGAAGCACTGGTCCGCGCGGTGATGGATGTTCCAGGTATCGAATGGCATTTCACCGGTGAGGGCTGGCCCGGTCCGGCGCGCAATATCGATCAGGACAAACTGCCGGATTTCTACCGATCAATGGACTATGTCCTCGTCCCTGCTGTCAATGAAGGCGGCCCGATGTCGGTATTGGAAAGCCTGGCGTGCGGGACGCCTGTCATTGCGTCGGATGTCGGATGGGTTCGTGATTTCCCTCATATTCCGTTCGAAAAAGGAAATGTGCAGTCTTTGCGCGCCGTTCTGACAGAACTGGTCGAACGCAAGCTGTCCCTGGCCGGTGCCATTGGACATATGACTTGGGACACTTGGGCGGCGCAGCATGACGCATTGTTCCAAAGGCTGTTCGCGACGCTGGCCGGGAACGGCGCGGCAATAGGGGACGCTCATGCCGGATTGCTCCGGCTCGGCCGCGTTGCTCTGCTGACTCATGGAGCGGAAGATACGACGTTGGGCGGACCGAGCGTTCGCGTGCCCCGGACCCAGAAGGAAATACAGAATCTGGGCGTCAACGTTCATTACAGCCACAATCTCGATAAGCAGGCGCTGGCGAGCGATATCGTCCATCTGTTTAATATCTGGGCGCCGCTGCAGGCCGTTGAGATCGCGCGAAGGGTGAAGTCGGCAGGCAGGACGCTGATCTTTTCCCCCATCATTCTGGATTTGTCCGAAGCATCAGTGTGGCAGGTCGATTTGCTGCATGTGTTTCGCAACGCGGACGATGCGGCGGACGCGGGCAGGATGATGCGCCTGGCTTCCCAACTGGCAAAAGGCGACAGCGACAGGCTGGTCGAACCGGAGCCTGGATATATCGACGCTCTCAAGGAAATCGGACAGCTGGCCGATGGCCTCATCTTCCTCAGCCAGCATGAAATGCGATTGTTCGAACGGCTGACCGGCACGCCGACCGACAAGGCGTTTCTGGTCCACAACCCGGTTGACGGGGAGCATTTTGCCGAGGGCGATCCCTCGCTTTTCCGTGAGACGTACGGGGTACAGGATTATGTGCTGTGCCTTGCCCGACTGGAGCATCGCAAGAACCAGTTAATGCTGGCAACCGCGCTGGCAGGCACCGGAATACAGCTGGTATTGGCCGGACACAATGTCGACGACGAATATCTGGAACTTATCGAACGGTTCGGTGACGACAATGTCCTGCATGTCCCGCGTCTTGAACCCGGATCGGAAATGCTGCGCTCCGCGCTGGCGGGCGCGCGGGTGTTCGCGTTGCCCAGCTGGGCGGAGGGCGCACCGCTGGCCGCTCTGGAAGCGGCTGCGGCAGGCGCGCGCCTGGTCCTGAGCGATCGATCGGGGGAAAGCGAGTATTTTGGCGATTTTGCGCGCTACTGTGATCCTGCCGATGCCGGTTCGATCCGCTCCGCGATCATGGATGCATGGAGCGCGGAGCCCGACCTTGACAGGACGGAGGCGCAAAAGGCTCATGTGCGCCAGACCTATTCCTGGCAGAATTACGCCCACAGCACGGTGGACGTGTACCGGCAGGTCGCCGCCCGTGCCAAAGCACGATTGCCCGTGACGCAGGCGGTCGATCCCGTCGAGCTCGAACCGCACAGAACAGGCGGGCTGGTGTTCGACATTACGACATGGGTCAACAACGCATTGACGCTTTCGGGCATTGTGCGGGTCGAATGCGCATTGGCTTCGCAGTTGCTTCAGCAGCAGGATCTGGATGTCAAATTCGTTTGCTATCATTCCGCTTCCGCCAGCTTCATCAATGTTCCGCGCGACATCGTCGCGCATAATCTCGTCGCTTCTTATCTGGTGACCTTGCGCAGCGAAAAGGCGCTGCCCGCGTTTCAGGGTGACGATCCGGAACGCTTTGCTGATATTGTGTCGGTAGGCAGCAGCTGGATGCAGAACCCGGAATATGTGTCGGATCTGGGCGAATTTGCACGACGCCATGACCTGAGGCTGTCGGTCCTCATGCATGACATGACGCCCTATCTGTTCCCGCATTGGTACCCCGTCGGCTATGCGCAGGTGTGGAACGAAAATTGCCGTGCCCTTATGGGGCAATGTTCTCGCATGATCGTCTATTCCCAAAGCACCCTCAGCGACCTGGCGAAATTCTGCGAGGAATTTGGGGTTGCCCTGCCACCGGCGGCGCGGATCAAGTTGGCCGATGACATCGGCGACCTTGGGGGTGAGCGGAGCGACAAGGGAATGGCGGCTACCGCGAAATTCTCACGATTGCCTTTCATTCTTGCTGTCGGCGGTATCCATATCCGCAAGAATTACGGGTTGCTGGCGGACGTATGGGCTATCCTGCACGACAATATGGGGGACGCCACGCCGCACCTCGTCATTGTGGGCGGCGTGGCGTGGAACGGCGGCGAACTGGCCAGGGCGATCAGCGAGGATCGCCGGCTGAAGGAGCGCGTCCACATCCTGACCGACATCGATGACTCGTCGCTGGCGGAACTATACGACCTTTGCCTGTTCACCGTTTATCCCTCGCTCTACGAAGGCTGGGGATTGCCCGTTGGCGAAAGCCTGGCGCACGGCAAGATATGTCTGGCGTCCAACGCATCGTCGATGAAGGAAATCGCGCCGGATTATACCGATCTGCTCGATCCTCTGGACCGAACGGCCTGGGCTGCCTTGATACAACATTATGCCAGTTCGAAGAGTTCGCGCAGCGATCGCGAACAGCAGATCGCATCCGGCTATGTTCCTTTATCTTGGAAAGATACGACAGACGGTGTGGTGTCTCTTCTGGAGATGCCCTGTCCCGCGCGTCAGGCCGAGCCCTATACGCTGGGTTCGGTGGTGCTGGTCACCTCCAAGTCGAACGGTCGCCGCTATCTGGGTGGCGGATGGGCGGCGCCGGAAGGGTGGGGATGCTGGTCGCGCAGCGTTTCGCCGAGCCTGTCGCTGCGTCTGGCGCAGCCTGTAAACGACGACCTTGTCTTCTCTATCCTGGCGAAGGTGATGAAACGCGCCAGCGACGAAAGAAGCTATATCGTCAAGGTCAACGACAGGGTTGTCGGCAAATGGTCGTTCGGCGCGCAACGGCCAGACAGGACAGGGTCGGAAGTCTATGTCAGCCGGGTGCGGATACCGCGCGATGCGCTGGGAGACGGAACGCAGATCCGTATCGTGTTGGAAACCGACAGCCTGTGCGCCGTCACGGATATCGCTCCTGCGTCGGCGGACACGCGCAGGCTCGGTATCGGTCTGGTCGCTTTCTGGGTGGAGGAAGCCCATCTTTCGGTAGACGCGCCGAACATGCTGCGCGCTATACCTCCGATCCATCAGGCACTTAACCATCCCGCCTCGGTCAATCTGGGCACCACGCTCAGCGACAATCCCTATCGTCCCTCGCCATTGCTCGACAATTGGCTGGCACCGGTCGGTTATGCACAGATAGGTGAAATGGCCGGAAATGCGATCCTCGCCGCGCAAGGCATGATCCGTCTCAATCTCGGCCTTGCTCGTTTTGCGCTCGGACAAGCGCTGGGTCTGCAATTGGCGCTAGGGATCGATGCGGAAAACGGGAGACCGGCGCAGGCTGCCCTATTTGCCAACGGTACGTTCCTGGAAACGATCGACATACCTGCAAATGGCACGATCCATGCCGTGACGATCGACAAAGCCATTCTGGGGATAGCGGATCCGCTACAACTTGACTTGGTGGTCAGGCCTGCCGCGGGCGGGCGCAGGCCTCCTGTTACGGTAAAGGCTATCTGTCTTGATCAAAGTCGATCTCATCCCGCGTATTTGATACTTGATGCGGGCCAGAACAGTATGGACTATGGTGTCAAGATGGCCGGGATTTCCCGCTCGCGGCGCATCGGTCAGGACTGGATTTTTCAGGGTGGCGGGGAAATATGGTCTTCCGCCTTCGAAACGCAGTTGAAGATTCATCCCCATGGCTGCGGTTTTTTCGAGATGGACGTCTGCCGTTTGCTGTCCGGAAGTGAAGGGGACGGCTTGACCGTATCCTTCGGCGCCCATCGGCATATCCTGGATTTTCCGACGGGACAGCGCGGTTCGGTCAGTGCGCCATACCGGCTGACCGGGCCTATCGTCGCTGACGATGACGGGATGATGCGGTTCAACTTCGCAGGTCGCGATCCGGATGCGGGCGAAGATCGCATAGGAGGCGACTGGCGTGCGATCTGCATTACCGGATTGCGACTTCTAAAGCTTGAAATGCTGCGTCCGGATCAGGATGCCCCCAAGGCGGAGCGAACCGCTGAGTGGGCTTTGTGGGGGGAAGGCTGGAATACGACCGCAGAACTGGATGGCGGCCGCTGGGGCATGGCGCACCGGATGGAAATGAAGGTGATGCTGGCACCGGGCGTGTCCCGGTTGCGCATATGCATGGATACCCTTGCTCCGCCGGGCGAAGACCAGGAACTGGAGGTCGCTGTCGACGGTGTTTTGGTCGGCACATGCCGACTGCCGTCGCTGGACGTTCAAAATTGCATATTCGAATTTCCCGCAGCCGACGACGTGACCGTCAGGACCGTCACGATCAAGGCGCGGCATGTCGTCTCACCGAGGGACCTCGGCATCAACGACGATCCTCGTCAGCTTAGCTTGCGCATATGGGATATTGGCGTTCCTGCCGATCCAGAGGAGAGAGAGGAGGAGCTGGTTGCAGAAACGACGCTCTCCTAAACCTCCGCCGCGTAGGTCGGAGAGCAGGGATAATATGCAGGCGTCTTTTGGCCAGCAAAAACGTTCAGTCATGATGAGCCAAGGCACGGCGCTGTCGTAACGAGGGAATGTCATTGCCCTATAATCTTGAAATCCCAGGCCAAGTTAGCGAATTTCAGCTTAAGGCCATCGAAGTCGTCGCCTCTCTGGTGCCCAAAGGAGGCTGCGTGGTCGAGGTGGGATCGTTATTCGGGCGATCGAGCTGGGCTTGGGCCAAGAGTGTTCCCCAAGACGCCACCGTCTATTGCATCGACCCATGGGAGGGCAACGAGGGTGTACGTGGCCTGGAGCAGGCGCATGGCATTCGATACGGGGTCGGGCAATTCAGGGAATATACCAGGGACTGCCCTAACGTTCGTGCGATCCAGGCTTATAGCCCCGACGGGGTAGGGGACTGGGATATCCCGGTCGACGTCTATTATGAAGATGCAGTTCACACCAACCCGATCCTTGATCGGAACGTCAAATTCTGGACATCCAGACTGTCGCCCAACGGCATCGCCTGCGGCGACGATTACCGCCCGCGCTTTGCCGACGTGCGCGCGGCTGCGGAGTGGGCTGCAAGCCGACCCGGCCACAGGCTCTATCTCGTTGATTATTTCTGGTGTGCTTTGCCTGAAGCGACCCCGGATTTCGATACGCGGGAAGTGGCGCGCAAGCTGATCGATCTGGGCAGGGCTGCGCGCTCCCATAATGAGCGGGAACTCAGAGGTACGAAGATACAGATCAGCCCCTTGGTCGCAGTGCCTAACAAGTTCCAGTCGGGGCAATCGCAGACAGTTGTTTTCCGGATCGTCAACGATGGACTAGACCCTTGGCCAGCACAGCCTAACGGCACTCTTGAACTAACCAAGATGTTGATACGCAACGGGAATGTGCTGGCGCAGGAAAACCATCTTCTGGTCAGTGACCAGTTGTGTCATGACATGCCCGTTGATACGCCGGTTACTGTTCCCTTTGGCCCCCCCTTGTCGGGCGAGATGACGCTCAAAATCGCTCTCGCCGATGGTCCATCCGCACCGGATTCCGCTTTCTCCTGCGCGGTGATGCTCAAGGATGTCCCGACCTATGTGACAGAAGATGTCGTCCGTTTCTCATCGGGCGTCTCCTTGCCCGTCATATTGCAAACGGGCTGGGGCTTGCCGGAGCAGCGCCATGTATGGACCGATGGCGAACAATCGAGAATGACGCTCCTGTGGCCAAGCCATGAGGCCGGGACATGGTGGCTCAATCTCGCACTCAGGCCATTCGTAACCGATATCGTAAAGACCCAGCCCCTGTCGATCGCGATCAACGGCACACCGATCCTGGCAGCATCCTTGTCCGGCCCCACGCATTTATCGTTGCCCTTCGACATCGCGTTGAATGCGCCACTTACGATTGAGCTTCATCATGACAGGGGTCTTCGCCCGCGCGATGTTCTGTCGAAAAGCGAAGACTCCCGAAATCTGGCCTTTGCGTTGGCCAGCCTTTCCGTCACGCGTAAGCCACGCAGTGATTAGGAGATTTCTGGTCTGAGCTTGGGCGGAGTGCCCAAGCAGTTTGCAGGTACGTCGTCATCAGTCGGCCGTGAAGAACCTGCATCGCTTTGATGAGGCGTGGTTTTCCAGGCGAGTGAAGTAGTCGGCCGTGAAGAACATCGCCTTGATGAGGCGTGGTTTTCCAGGCGAGTGGAGTAATCGATTTTGCAGGGAAGCGGCTTTGTGGGCCTGCAAAGCTTGCGATTTGCGCGTGCATTTTGGGGAGTCCCAAGCGCCTGATTTTGTGGTTCACTGGCCGTATCGTGGAGGTGCCGATGCGACCCAGGCAGACGCAGCACAGCGGTTCGAACGACCTGTTCCGCTCCAGGCTCGACCAGATCATCAACATGAAGCACGAGCTGGTCCGGCTCGGCCAGAAGATCGACTGGCAATGGATCGATGGTAACCGAACGGCTGAGGCCGCCTGCCAGGAGGTGAGTTGAGCGGGTAAGAGACGTCGATAAGGACGTCGATAAGGACGTCCTTATCGAGAGCGAGGGACGGCGGTGGAGATATTGGGCCGGGAACGGCGTCGTCGATGGGCGGACGCGGAGAAGCTGGAGATCCTCGCCGCGGTGGGGTTGAACGGTGAGACGTTGGCGCGCGTTGCGCGGCGCTACGATGTGTCGCGAAGCCAGATTTATAATTGGCGCCGTCAGTTCAAGAAGCGAGGATTGCTGCCGATGCCGGTTGGGCCGACCTTTTTGCCGTTCGACATTGGCGCTCCCATGCTGAACGCGGCGCCCGTGCCGATTCCGATGAAGCTGCCCCTCTTTTCCGAGATGATTGCGCCCCTTTGTTCCGAAATGATGTCGCCCCCCGGAGATAGGGCCGTGCTGGCTATACCTGTTATTGTTTCGTGCGGGCCTTTCGTCAAGCCTCTGGAGGGGATTTGGCGCGGCGCATGCTGTCGCCATCGAGGTCGAGACGGTGGGCGTTGTGGACGAGCCGGTCGAGGATGGCGTCGGCATAGGTCGGATCGCCGATCACCTCGTGCCACGCCGCGATCGGCAGCTGGCTGGTGACGATCGTCGATCGGCGGCCATAACGTTCTTCGAGGATTTCGAGGAGGTCGTGACGGGCATGGGCGTCGAGCGGTTCCTCGCCTCGATCGGCTCGCGCGCGAAGCGGTACGGGACTGAGTAATAATGGCGCTCGATCTCGACATGATAATCGAGTCCTGCACGCCGTCGCCGCCAACCGCAGCCAAATAGCTGCGCCGCCCAAGTGTTCGCTGATTGTTCGCTCTTATCGTTGTTTGGCGTACCATTCACGCTATGCCCTCGGCTAGAGTTTATCCTGTAATTGAATCAGGATAAACTCCCTTTTTCTTTTGTTTCCCGTGATTTCCGAGCCGTGAAATGTTCCATTTCACTCGAAATCACTCTAACGCGCTGGTCCGCTCTCGTTCCGGCGCTCCGCATAGGGCGCCCAGTTGGTGGGACAGGCATCGACGGGGCGCGGCCTGGCCTGTGCGCCCTCGATCACCCAGCATTCGTCGAAGACCGAGCAATAGCAGGAGCGAACGCCGAGCTTCCACCGTTCAACATTGAAGCGGTCCCATACGGCGGCGTTGTCCGGGGTCTGGCGGATGCCCAGGAAACGGGTGTTTTCACCAGCCGGGATGACGATGCTGGCGGCGGGTGAGGTCGACATCTGAAATTTCTGGCCGGGTTTCAGGCCGCAGCAGCGCTGGAGCAGGTCCGCCGGGTCGCTCACGGGCTTGCCCTGATAGCGTATCTCGATCGGCCCGAGCCGCGCCGGTCCCACGCCGTTATTCTGTAACAGCAGCGTGATTTCCTTGCCGCCATCGTCGCCCACATTGCTGGTGCCATAGGAAATGAAGGGCCAGGCTTCGGCCTGCTGCATTTTCTTGGTCGCGTCCGCCTGCACGAATGTGCCGTAGGCGACGACCAGCGAAATGAGCAGCGTCGGCAGGCCCACGAACAGATGGGACAGGAACAGCAAGGGCACGAACTTCATTATCCGCCCGATCGGCAGATTGGCGTCGCCCTTCGCCTCGATGGCGTTCAGCCTTTGCTCCAGCCGGTCGAGTCGGTCGGGCGTGGATATGTCCTCTCGCATCGGCGCGACCATAAAGTGATTTCGAGCCAGATGGAAACATCGGGCGGTTCGGAATTCACGGCAAACAATAAGGCTGCGCCGCGCAAGGGAAGGGGCGTCAGCGCGGCGCGCTGGCGCCCCGGTCGAACAACAGGAAGACGAGGGTGGCGACGCCGCCGATCGCCGCGCCGGCCAGCGCGCTCGCAGTCCAGCCGCCGGCTTCGTAGGTGGCCGATCCGATCACCGACCCCACGGCGCCGACGATGAACATCACCGTCACATAGGCGGCGTTGATGCGGCCGCGCGCATGGGGATCGAGCGAGAAGATCAGCTTCTGCCCGGTGATCTGGCTCATCTGCACCGCGCCGTCGATCAGCACCGCCATGATGGTGAAGCCGATCAGGCTGCCCGCCGCCACCGTCCAGTCGGCGAGCAAGAAACCCAGCGTGAGGCCGGTTAGTCCGATCAGCGAGGCGGGGCGCGTCATGCGGCGGTCGGCGAGCCAGCCGGCGATCGGCGCGACGAGGGCGCCGCCCGCGCCCGCCAGCGCGAAGGCGCCGATGCCGGCATGGCCCAGATGAAATTCATGGATCAGCGCCAGCGGCGCGGCGGTCCAGAAAAGGTTGAAGGCCGCGAACATCAACGCCTGATAGAAAGCGCGCATCCGCACCACACGATGCTTCACCAGTTGCGCAAAGGTGGAGGCCAGCACCTCGCCATAATCCATCCCGCCCTTGGGCCGGCGTTGCGGGCAGGCTATGAGCAGCGCGACGGCGACGATCGCCATGACGATGGCGGAGAGAATGAAGGTCGCCCGCCATCCGACTGATCCTGCAAGAAAATTGGCGACCGGGCGGGATAGCATGATGCCGAACAACAGACCGCTCATCACGGTGCCGACGACGCGGCCCTGTTTTTCCGGGGCGGCGAGGTGCGAGGCGAGGGGCACCAGCACCTGCGCGCCGGTCGCGCCGATGCCGGTCAGGATCGACGCGACGAGGAAGCTGGTCGGGCCGTTGGATAGGGCGATGGCGATGCAGCCGATGATGGTCGCGACGATCGAGGTCAGCACGATCCGACGGTTTTCGAACAGGTCGGCGATCGGGACGACGAGGAAGAGACCGACGCCATAGCCAAGTTGCGTCAGCGTGGTGATGAGCCCCGCGACGCCGGCGGACATGCCTATCTCCGGCCCGATCACGTCGATCAGCGTCTGGGCATAGTAGAGATTGGCGACCATCACCCCACAGGCCACGGCCATCAGCAGGATGGCGCCATGGGACAGGTCGGTGCGATCGGGGGCAAGGGCGGCAGCGGTCATGCCGTGCCTTATGGGTTGCGGAGTCGAACCTTTCAACCGCCTTCGGTCGATCTTTTTGTGCGATGGGTCAATTTTCGCGGTCTGTCGGGGCGGTTTTTCCCTGAGCAGGGACACCAGCAAACTGCATGGCGGCGCGGGGCCTCTTGAACCGCCCGATCAGCATCCAATCCTGCGTCGTGATGGCGAAGACCTTCAGCCCATGCAGCTGCCGCGCCGCATAATGAAGGTCGTGTCAATAACCGGCTTGGGCGCACAGCGCGCTGAGCTTGCGCACCTTGGCGCCGCTCGCGCCTTTCTGGATCATCGCGCGGTTGTTCGCGCAGATCGCCTGCGAATTGCTGCGCGACGCAGCCTGGCGGCTGCCGTTCCAGCCCCAGGGCTGGTTCCGCCCGACCGTCGTGCGGCGCAGGTTGCGCTGGCGTTCGAGATCGGCGTGCTTCGAGAGCATTTCGGTATCATAGACGTCCTGTGCGGTCGCGTCGGGAGCCGCAACCATCGCCAGCACGCTCAGGCTCAGTGCCATCGCAACGGTGAAAGCCTTGCTGATCATGACCAATCTCCAGCTTGGACAAGTCAATAACAAGAAAAGGGGACGTAAGTAACCGCCCCCTTCCCAGTTGATGCAACTTTGCGCCGAGGCGGTTTTGCGCCGAGGCGGTCGGCGTCGAGCGCCGGCAATTCCGCCATCGATCAGCGTCAGTCCGAAAGCGGGCGCGGCATTGCCGACGATCGGCTTTTCCGCTGCCCGGGCGGACGCGGGCGCAAGCAACATGATTGCTGCAATGCCAAAAATATGGCTTCAAGATCGTCGTGAAACCATCCCCTTCATTCCCCCCGTCGCGGGATAGCAGCAACTCGCCGACAGGCCAGCGATAATGGCCTGATTCTGTCGGGGGGAGGGGGCTGCACTTCTTGCAGTGCGGCATGGGACTGGCTAACAGCCCGAAGATCGGCGATCATGACGCCGACGCCGCACCCGGCGGGCGGGCGATGGAGCGCCCGCCATCAGTCTTATTCGCGCTGCCGGAGGGGCGGCGCGCCCAAGGGAAGGTATGTGCAGATGCTGGATCAGACCATGAAGCAGAAGATCGCCGAGGGGAACGGCTTCATTGCCGCGCTCGACCAGAGCGGCGGATCGACGCCCAAGGCGCTCAAGGGCTATGGCGTCGAGGAAAGCGCCTGGTCCACCGAAGAGGAAATGTTCGGCCTGATCCACGCAATGCGCAGCCGCATCATCACCGCGCCCGTCTTCACCGGCGACAAGGTGTTGGGCGCGATCCTGTTTGAGCGCACCATGGACGGCGCCGTCGACGGCAAGCCGACCCCGACGGCCCTGATCGAACGCGGCATCGTGCCCTTCATCAAGATCGACAAGGGACTTGAGGACGAAGTCAATGGCGTCCAACTGATGAAGCCCAATCCGGGCCTCGACGCGCTGCTCGCCCGCGCCAAGGGGCTGGGCGTATTCGGCACCAAGGAGCGTTCGCTCATCAACCTCGCCAACCGTGAGGGCATCGCTGCCGTCGTCGCGCAGCAATTCGAGGTGGGCAGGCAGGTTCTGGCCGCCGGCCTGATGCCGATCATCGAGCCGGAAGTGAACATTAAGTCGCCCGAGCGCGCCGAAGCCGACGCGATCCTGCTGGAGGAAATCCTCAAGAATCTGGACGCGCTGCCCGACGGCGAGCAGGTGATGCTGAAACTCTCGCTGCCCGCCAGGGCCGGCCTGTTCGATCCGCTGGTCGATCATCCCAAGGTGCTGCGCGTCGTCGCCCTTTCGGGTGGATTCAGCCGCACCGAAGCCTGCGCCGAACTGGCGAAGAACCGCGGCATCATTGCCAGCTTCAGCCGTGCGTTGCTGAACGACCTGCGCCACCAGATGAGCGACGCGGAATTCAATGCGTCGCTCGGCCAGGCTATCGACGAGATCCACGGCGCCTCGGTCGCCAAGCAGCCGGTCGCGGCCTGATCTGCAAAAGGCCGGGCGGAGCGATCCGCCTGGCTTTTACGCTGGCCTGGCTTTTACGCTGGGATGTCGACCGTCGGGCCTGCCCGCCGCCGCCAGCGCGCGCATCCTGCCATGGCCGGCCTTGGCGTGGGCGACGGAGCGGTTATAAGGCGCGCATGACCGATTTCACCGAAGAAGAGCTGGCGCTCGACCCGCATTTCGCCGACCAGTTCGAGCAGGGCTTTCGCCCGGCCTGCCAGCTTTACCTGATTTCCCCGCCGACGATCGACGACGGGTTCGTCGACCAGCTTGCCGCCGCCTTCGACGGGGGCAAGGTCGCAGCCTTTCAATTGCGGCTAAAGGGTCTGAATGAGGATGCTATCGCCCGCGCCGCCGCGCCGCTCCAGACGCTGTGCGCCGATCGCGAGGTCGCCTTCATCATCAACGACAGCGTGGAACTCGCCCATCGGCTGGGCGCGGACGGTGTGCATCTGGGGCAGGGCGATGGCGATCCCAAGGCGGCGCGCAAGCGGCTGGGACCGAAGGTGCAGATCGGCGTCACCTGCCATGACAGCCGTCATCTGGCGATGGAGGCGGGGGAGGCGGGGGCCGACTATGTCGCTTTCGGCGCCTTCTACCCGACGACGACGAAGGAGACGACGCACCGGCCCGATCCGTCGATCCTGGGCTGGTGGACGACCCTGTTCGAATTGCCTTGCGTCGCGATCGGCGGCATCACCGCCGACAACGCCGCGCCGCTGGTGGCGGCGGGCGCCGATTTCCTGGCGGTGAGCGGCGCCGTGTGGAACCACCCGGAGGGACCGAAGGCGGGCGTCGCCGCCTTCGCGACACTTCTGGGCGTTTAGGCCGGGATGGGGTCTGGCGCGAAGGACGCCAGTTGCGCGTCCAGCGCCCGCTGGAAGGCGGGCCGCTCGATACAACGGGTGCGATAGGCGAGCAGGTTGGGAAACTCCGCCATGAGTTCATCATCCGACACTTCGCGCAGCACTGTCGCCATGATGATGTCGGCGGCGGAGAACTCGCCTTCCAGATAGGGTTTCTCGTCCAGCCAGCCGGACAGGTTGCTCAGACGACCGCGCAGCGTCTCGATCACCTGTGGGCGGCGCAGGCGCCCCCATTCGGCGTCCTTGTTGAACGTGTCGATATCGACCAGATCAAACACGAACGGCTCGACGCTGTTGAGCGCCGCCGTCACCCAGGTCAGCACGCGGCAACGGCCCGCCGGGTCGCGCGGCATCAGCGCCTCCGATCGCTCGGCGATGCGCAGCACCATCGCGCCACTTTCGAACATCTGGACTTCCGTATCGCGATAGGCCGGCACCTGGCCGAAGGGCTGTTCGCGGCGGTACGCCGCGCCCTTGGCCGTGTCGAAATCGATCAGCCGTTCGCGATAAGTCAGGCCCGCTTCCTCGCAGGCCCAGCGCGGCCGCAGGTCACGCACGAAGCCGCGTGCAAAATCGGGCACCCAGGCAAAGCCGGTAATCTCGATATCGGATTGGGGATCGATGGGCATGGTCAGGCTCTTCTCACGACTCTTGACTTGATAGGTTGATATCAACATAAATAGAGCATGTCAAAACATGCGACCGTATCGAACGACCAGACGCTCTTTGTCCGCGATCATTGCCTGTGCCTGGCGGCGCAGCGCGCCGCGCGCGCCCTGTCGCGCCGCTTTGACGAAGCATTTCGGCCGTTGGGGCTGACCAGCGGCCAGTTTTCGCTGCTAAATGCGCTTAATCGGCCGCAGCCGCCTTCGGTCGGGTCGGTCGCGCAGTTGCTGGCGATGGATCGCACCACGCTGACCGCCAATCTCAAGCCGCTGGAGCGGGAAGGGCTGGTGCAAACCGCGGCCGATACGGAAGATCGGCGGGTGCGTCGGCTTGTCCTCACCGGAGAAGGGCGGGAACGGCTGGCGGGCGCGATGCCGATCTGGATCGCCGTGCATGGCGAGATCGGCGCAGGGCTGGCCGATGCGGGTGCGCTCCGTTCCGGGTTGGCGGAATTGCGCTGATCCTCTGGAAGCTTTCTCCTCGCCCGCGCGTTGTCCTCCCATCAATATGGAGAGGATTGCCTTGCGAAATCATCTGCTTCTCGCCCTGCTTTTGTGCAGCGCCTGCAATGGGACCGTAACCGACGCCAATGAGAGCCAGCCGGCCGATCGCGCCACCCCGTCGCATAACAGTACCGCCGCACGGCCGGACCGCAATGCCGACTATAGGTTCGAGATCGTGCAGGAGCAGAATGGCTGGCAGGCCAGCCGCATATTGCAGGCGCAGGTGGCGCTCGACCGCTGGGGCTTTTCGCCCGGTGTGATCGACGGCAAGGACGGGATGAGTTACAAGGCGGCGCTACGCGGCTTCCAGGAAGCGCACAAGCTGCCGGTGACGGGCGAATATGACGAGAAGACCGGCGCAATGCTGCTGGAGGGGGAGGCTCGGCCAACCACCTGGCTGTTGAAGATTCCCGAGGGTTTTGCGCGCGGCCCCTTCTTCAATATACCCAAAGGACTGAACGAGCAGGCCAGCCTGCCCGCACTGACCTATCGCAACCTGCTCGAAAAGCTGGCCGAACGCTTCCACACTACGCCCGAAGCACTGATGGCGCTCAATCCGCCGAACACGAAGATCGGCGCCGGCATGACCGTTCGCGTGCCCGCGATCGACAATCAGCCGGTCGCGACGATCGAAGGCGACGCGCGCGGCTGGGGCGAGACGCTCGCCGGTCTGGGCGTTGCCAAGGATCAGCCGCAGGCCGATCATATCGTGGTCGACAAGTCCGAAGGGCTGCTCAAGGTTTATGATGGCGAGAACCGCCTGATCGCCCAGTTTCCGGTGACGACAGGGTCTCAGCATGATCCGCTGCCGATCGGCGATTGGACGATCAGGGGCGTCAGTCGCAATCCCGATTTCCACTATAATCCCAATCTCTTCTGGGACGCCTCCTCCAAGGATGAAAAGGCGGTGCTGAAACCCGGCCCCAATGGCCCGGTCGGTGTCGTGTGGATCGACCTGTCGAAGGATCATTACGGCATCCACGGCACGCCCGAGCCGCAGACGATCGGGCGCACCGAAAGCCATGGCTGCATCCGGCTGACCAATTGGGACGCCGCGCGCCTGGCGCAGATGGTGAAGAGCGGGATCCGGGCGACGTTCCAGGCATGAGGATGCGGTGGTGGGGCGGTATCGCGATAGCTCTGCTGCTCTGCATCGCCTTCGTCCATTTTTGCGTGCGGATCGTGCCCCCCGATGCGCCGTCACCAACGCCCGTGCCGGTCGACAATGGCGCATTGCTGATCCCGGTAGAGGGAGTGCCGGCGTCGGCCCTGACCGATAGCTTCACGCAAGCCCGCGCGGGTGGAGCGCGCCCGCATGACGCGATCGACATCATGGCGGCGCGGGGCAGGGCGGTGCTGGCCGCCGCTGACGGCCGGGTGGAAAAGCTGCTCTGGAGCGCGGAGGGCGGACGCACTCTCTACCAGCGTTCGACCGATGGCCGTTTCCTCTATTACTACGCGCATCTCGATGGCTATGTGCCGGGTCTGCGCGAGGGGCAGAGAGTGCGCCGGGGCCAGCGCATCGCGTCCGTCGGCAGCACCGGCAATGCCGATCCCTCGGCGCCCCACCTCCATTTCGCGGTGCATGTCGCGCGGCCCGGCGAGCCATGGTATGGCGGACGGGCGATCAATCCCTATCCGTTGCTGGCGAAGCGCTGATCTGCTCCCCCCTTGCCCTTCGCGCCGTCCCGCTGTAAAGGCGCGCCCAGCCTCCAAGAGGCCGGCTCTTTTCCACATTCAGACATATAGGCAGGCTCTTCCCATGAAGATCAGCGGCGTCGAGATTCGTCCCGGCAACAACATCGAATATGACGGCAGCCTGTGGCGCGCCGTGAAGATCCAGCACACTCAGCCCGGCAAGGGCGGCGCCTATATGCAGGTGGAACTGAAGAACCTGATCGACGGCCGCAAGAACAATGTCCGTTTCCGGTCAGCCGAAACCGTCGAGCGCATCCGCCTCGACACCAAGGATTTCCAGTATCTCTACGCCGAAGGCGACATGCTGGTGTTCATGGACACCGAAACCTATGAGCAGATCAACCTGCCGCAGGACCTGATCGGTGACGCTGCCGCCTTCCTGCAGGACGGCATGATGGTCGTTCTCGAAATGTATGAAGAGCGCCCTATCAGCGTGCAGCTCCCCGAAACCATCGAAGCGACGGTCGTGGAGGCCGACGCCGTGGTGAAGGGGCAGACCGCCTCGGCCAGCTACAAGCCCGCGATCCTCGACAATGGCGTGCGCGTCATGGTGCCGCCGCACATCGTCACCGGCACGCGCATCGTCGTCGACGTGTATGAGCGCGAATATGTGAAGCGGGCCGACTGATGCGGATCGGGCGCAGCGCGACACTGGCCGCTCTTTTCGCGACTGGCCTCGCGATCGGCGCCCAGCCGGCTGCGCTCCATGCGCAGGCGGCCCCGAAAGGCGCGCCGACCAAGGCGCAGATCGACAATGCTGCGGTCGTTCTGGGCATCATCACGAGCGCGCTCCAGTCGGAACAGGTCGAACAGCCCGTCAAGAATGCGCTGTTCGAATGCCTCTACGCCAATTCGGTGGCCAAGGTCAGCGAGGCGACGGACAAGGTGATCGCCGCCAATGCCGGCAAGGTCGATCGCAAGGACCCGTCGCAGATGCTGGCCGTGATCGCCGGCGTGTGCGGCTATCGTCCCGCCGCCAAGCCCGCGGCAAAGCCAGCCCCGAAGAAATAATCAAGCAGACCGCTCCATGAGGAGCGGCGGAGAAAATCTATGGTATCGCACTCCGGCCTTCTCACCGTCATGGAACGCGCCGCGCGCAAGGCCGGCTCGAAGCTGCGCCGCGACTTCGGCGAGGTCGAGCATCTCCAGGTCAGCCGCAAGGGGCCGGCGGACTTCGTGTCCAAGGCCGATCAGCAGGCGGAAAGGACGCTTGTGGAGGAATTGCAGAAGGCGCGTCCCGACTGGGGCTTTCTGCTGGAGGAAGGCGGCGAGATCGCCGGCGATCCCACCAAGCCGCGCTGGATCATCGATCCGCTCGACGGCACCACCAATTTCCTGCACGGCATTCCGCACTTCGCCATCTCTATTGCGGTCGAGGAGCCACTGTTCGGTGGAACGAAGCGCGAAGTGACGACCGGCCTCATCTACCAGCCCGTCACCGACGAAAGCTATTGGGCGGAGAAGAGCCGGGGCGCCTGGCGCCATGACCAGCGGCTGCGAGTCTCCGCGCGCCGCGACCTTGCCGATTGCGTCATCGCGACCGGCATCCCGTTCATGGGGCATGGCAATATGGCGGAATGGACCCGCATCTTCGGCGCGGTGGCCCCCTCGGTCGCCGGCATCCGCCGTTTCGGCGCCGCCTCGCTCGACCTCGCCCATGTCGCGTCGGGCCGCTATGACGGCTTCTGGGAGAGCGGCCTCCAGCCCTGGGACGTCGCTGCTGGCTTGCTGCTGGTTCGTGAAGCGGGCGGTTTCGCTAGCGATTTCCGCGGCGGCGACCAGGCGATCGAACGCAAGGAAGTCATTGCCGGAAACGACGCAATTCACAGCAAATTGCACAAGCTTGTTGCTGGCGCATTGCGCTAAAGTTCAATGAGGCCAAGCTCTTCAAGGGCTTGGCCTTTTTGCGATTCATTCTCATCGCCCTGGCCCCTTGCTTCGCATATGCAGCAGGCCTAAAGCGCGCCCCAAGATACAATTTTCGCCCAGGGGATTCCATTGGTCGATCTCGCCCAATATCTGCCGATCCTGATTTTTCTCGGGATCGCCTTGCTGCTTTCCGGCACCTTCGTCTTTCTGCCGATGCTGGTCGGCCGCCTTACCGGCGCGCACCAGCCCGATCCTGCCAAGCTCTCCGAATATGAATGCGGCTTCCCCGCGTTTGAAGAGCCGCGCAGCCAGTTCGACGTGCGTTTCTACCTCGTCGCCATCCTGTTCATCATTTTCGATCTGGAAGCGGCGTTCCTGTTCCCCTGGGCTGTGAGCCTCGACCAGATCGGCTGGGCCGGCTGGGCGACGATGATGATCTTCATAGCGGAGCTGGTGCTCGGCCTCGTCTATGCGTGGAAGAAGGGAGCACTCGATTGGGAGTAGAACTCTATAATCCGGCGCCCGGCACCCTGCCGCCCGTCGGAACCCAGCCCGACCAGGATTTCTTCAACGCGCTGAACGGTGAAGTCAGCGACAAGGGTTTCCTCGTCACCTCGACCGAGGAACTGTTCCAGTGGGCGCGCACCGGCTCGCTGTGGTGGATGACCTTTGGCCTCGCCTGCTGCGCCGTGGAAATGATCCACGTCAACATGCCCCGTTATGACATGGAGCGCTTCGGCGCCGCGCCGCGCGCGTCCCCGCGCCAGTCGGACGTGATGATCGTCGCCGGCACGCTGTGCAACAAGATGGCCCCGGCGCTCCGCAAGGTCTACGACCAGATGTCCAACCCGAAATATGTGATTTCGATGGGCAGCTGCGCGAATGGCGGCGGCTATTATCACTATAGCTATTCGGTCGTCCGTGGCTGCGACCGTATCGTGCCGGTCGACATCTATGTGCCGGGCTGCCCGCCGACCGCCGAGGCTTTGCTTTACGGCGTCATGCAGTTGCAGCGGAAGATCCGCCGGATCGGGACGATTGAGCGTTAATATGGGCCATTCTGCACCCAAGGTCGTGAACCCCGAAGGGATCGCCGAGGAAATCGGCGCGCTGCTGGGGTCCATGCTGGTCGAAACCGTCGACCATGCCGACGAACTGAGCTTTACCGTCGTGCGCGAGGATCTGGCCAACGCCATGGTCGCTCTGCGCGACATGGGGCAGTATCAGCAGCTGATGGAAATCGCCGGCGTCGACTATCCGGATCGCCCGGAGCGGTTCGAGGTCTGCTATCATCTGCTGAGCGTCACGCGGAACCATCGCGTCCGCGTGAAGGTGTCGACCGACGAGGATACGCCCGTTCCCACCGTCACGCATATCTGGCCGGTCGCCGGCTGGCTGGAACGCGAGGTGTTCGACATGTATGGCGTCGTCTTCGACGGCAATACCGACCTGCGCCGTATCCTGACCGACTATGGGTTCAAGGGCCATCCGCAGCGCAAGGACTTCCCGCTGACCGGCTATGTCGAGCTGCGCTATTCCGAAGAGGATAAGCGCGTCGTCTATGAGCCGGTGAAGCTGGCCCAGGACTTCCGCAGCTTCGACTTCATGAGCCCGTGGGAAGGCGCGCAATATGTGCTGCCCGGCGACGAAAAGGCGGCTGAGGCCCCGGCGGCGCCTGCCGTTGCCACGCCCAAGGTGACGGAGAAGAAGGGCGAGAGCGGCGCGGGCGAGCCGACCGACAGCAAGGCGAAGGAAAAGTCGGCGGACGCGCCGGTCAAGCCCGCCGCGCACACCGATGAAGGCAAGGGGGCTGCCAAGCCCGAAGGTAAGGCCTGATGTCCGACTATCTCGAAAAGCTGGACCATGTGACCGATGCGGCGGACCCGACATATGGTGACACGGAAATCCAGAATTACACGATCAACTTCGGTCCGCAGCACCCCGCTGCGCACGGGGTTCTGCGTCTGGTCATGGAACTGGACGGCGAAATCGTCGAGCGCTGCGACCCGCATGTCGGCCTGTTGCATCGCGGCACCGAGAAGCTGATCGAATATAAGACCTATATGCAGGCGCTGCCCTATTTCGACCGGCTGGACTATTGTTCGCCGCTCGGCATGGAGCATAGCTATGTCCTCGCGGTCGAAAAGCTGCTGAACCTGGAAGTGCCGCTGCGCGCGCAATATCTGCGCGTTTTCTTCGCGGAACTGACCCGCATCTGCAATCACATGTTGAACCTGGGTTCGCACGTGATGGACGTCGGCGCGATGACGCCGAACCTGTGGCTGTTCGAAATCCGCGAGGATTGCCTCAACTTCTTCGAGCGCGCGTCGGGTGCCCGTATGCACTCGGCCTATTTCCGGCCGGGCGGCGTGCATCAGGACGTGCCGCTCAAGCTGCTGACCGACATCGCCGAATGGCTCGACACCCGTCTGCCGCGCCTGTTCGAGGACGCGATGAGCCTGGTGGTCGACAATCGCATCTTCAAGCAGCGCAACGTCGATATCTCGGTGGTGAGCAAGGAAGACGCGCTGAAATGGGGCTTCTCCGGCCCGATGCTGCGCGGCTCCGGCATCGCCTGGGACATCCGCAAGGCGCAGCCCTATGACGTCTATGACCGTATGGAGTTCGACGTTCCGGTCGGCACGCAATATGACTGCTACGACCGGTTCATGGTCCGCGTCGAGGAAGTGCGCCAGTCCGCGCGCATCATGAAGCAGTGCCTGAATGAGATGCCCGAAGGGCCGATCGCCAGCTTCGACCGCAAAGTTTCCCCGCCCAAGCGCGGCGAAATGAAGCGTTCGATGGAAGCGCTGATCCACCACTTCAAGCTTTATACCGAGGGCTTCCATGTCCCGGCAGGCGAAGTCTATGTGGCGACCGAAAGCCCCAAGGGCGAATTCGGCGTCTATCTGGTTAGCGACGGCAGCAACAAGCCCTATCGCTGCAAGATCCGCCCGACCGCCTTCTCGCACCTGCAAGCTATGGACTTCATGATGAAGGGCCACATGCTCGCCGACACCACCGCTGTATTGGGCGCGATGGACATCGTGTTCGGAGAATGTGACCGATAATGGCTGACGCAGTTCATATCCCCGATGAGGCCGAAACCCGTGCGCGCTGGGGCGCGTTCGAGTGGACCGCCGAAAATGCCGAACAGGCGAAGAAGGTCATCGCGCGCTACCCCGCCGGCCGCCAGCAGTCGGCGGTGATGCCGCTGCTCGACCTCGCCCAGCGTCAGGTCGGTGCCGAAACGCAGACCCAGGGCTGGCTGCCCGTGCCGGTCATGGAATATATCGGGCGTCAGCTCGATATGCCCTACATGCGCGTCTATGAGGTCGCGACCTTCTACACCATGTATAATCTCGCGCCGGTGGGCCGTTACCATGTGCAGGTGTGCGGCACGACGCCGTGCATGTTGCGCGGGTCGGACGATGTGTTCGCGGCGTGCAAGAACAAGGGTCTGGTCAAGGGCGGCACGACGCCTGACGGCCTGTTCACGCTGACCGAGGTCGAATGCCTTGGCGCCTGCGCCAACGCGCCGATGGTCCAGATCAACGACGATAATTTCGAAGATCTGACCTATGACAGCATGAGCGCCGTGCTTGAGACGCTGGCCGCCGGTGGTCAGCCGAAGATCGGCCCGCAGATCGACCGTCAGACCAGCGCGCCGGAAGGCGGCCCGACCACTCTGAAGGAGATGGTCACGGAAAATCACGACTATCGGGGAGAATGGGCATGACGCGCTCGACTTTCCATCAATCTCCGTTCGGTTCGAGCTTGTCGAGAACGGCTCGCACTGACTTCTCGACTGTCGCGTCTCGACTTCGCTCGACGCTGCTCGAAGTGAACGGATTTGCTATTGGAGCTGCGGCATGACCGACGCACCCGCACTGGCGGCTCCGCCGCCCTTCGTCGGCCCGCTGGCCGACAAGGACCGCATCTTCACCAACGTCCACGGCTATCAGGATTGGGGCGTCGACGCCGCCATGAAGCGCGGCGATTGGGACAATACCAAGAAGCTGATGGAAATCGGCCAGGACGCGATCATCGACATCATCAAGGCGTCGAACCTGCGCGGCCGTGGCGGCGCCGGCTTTCCGACCGGCATGAAGTGGAGCTTCATGCCCAAGGAAAGCAAGGACGGCCGTCCCAGCTTCCTGGTCATCAACGCCGACGAATCCGAGCCGGGTTCGTGCAAGGACCGCGAAATCATCCGCCACGATCCGCACAAGCTGATCGAAGGCGCGCTGATCGCCGGTTTCGCAATGCGCGCGCGCGCTGCCTATATCTATATTCGCGGCGAGTTCATCTATGAGGCGAAGGTTCTCTTCGCCGCTGTCGAGCAGGCTTATGAAAAGGGCTTCATCGGCAAGAACGCTTGCGGGTCTGGCTATGATTTCGACGTCTTCGTCCATCGCGGCGCGGGCGCCTATATCTGCGGCGAGGAAACCGCGCAGATCGAAAGCCTGGAAGGCAAAAAGGGCCAGCCTCGCCTGAAGCCGCCTTTCCCGGCGGGCGCGGGCCTCTATGGCTGCCCGACCACGGTCAACAATGTGGAATCGATCGCGGTTTCGCCGACGATCCTGCGGCGCGGTGCGGCCTGGTTCAACGGCTTCGGGCGTGAGAATAACCGCGGCACCAAGCTGTTCCAGATCAGCGGCCATGTGAACAAGCCCTGCGTCGTCGAGGAATCGATGTCGATCCCGTTCCGCGAACTGATCGACCGCCATTGCGGCGGCATTCGGGGCGGCTGGGACAATCTGCTCGCGGTTATCCCCGGCGGTTCCTCTGTGCCGCTGGTCCCCGCGAAGGAGATCATGGACGCGCCGATGGATTTCGATGGCCTGCGCGCGCTGGGTTCGGGCCTTGGCACCGCCGCCGTCATCGTCATGGACAAGTCGACCGACATCGTCCGCGCCATTTCGCGTCTCTCCTACTTCTACAAGCATGAGAGCTGCGGCCAGTGCACGCCTTGCCGTGAAGGCACCGGCTGGATGTGGCGCGTGATGGAACGGCTGCGCACCGGCGACGCCGACCAGAGCGAAATCGACATGCTGTTCCAGGTGACCAAGCAGGTCGAAGGCCACACCATCTGCGCGCTCGGCGACGCGGCGGCCTGGCCGATCCAGGGGCTGATCCGCCACTTCCGGCCGGAAATCGAGCGCCGGATCAATGAGAACAAGGGTAGCGCCCCCGTCATGGAGGCAGCGGAGTAACCATGCCCAAGGTCAAAGTAGACGGCGTAGAACTCGAAGTCCCGGCGGGCGCGACTGTCCTCCAGGCTTGCGAGCAGGCGGGGAAGGAAATCCCCCGTTTCTGCTATCATGAGCGCCTTTCCATCGCCGGCAATTGCCGCATGTGCCTGGTCGAGGTGAAGCCCGGACCGCCCAAGCCGCAGGCTTCCTGCGCGCTTCCGGCGACGGAAGGCCAGGAAATCCGCACCGACAGCGAAATGGTCAAGAAGGCCCGCGAAGGGGTGATGGAGTTCCTCCTCATCAACCATCCGCTCGATTGCCCGATCTGCGACCAGGGCGGCGAGTGCGACCTGCAGGACCAGTCCATGGCCTATGGCCGTGGCGGCAGCCGCTTCGAGGAGAATAAGCGCGCCGTCACCGAAAAATATATGGGTCCGATCGTCAAGACGGTCATGACCCGCTGCATCCAGTGCACCCGGTGCGTGCGCTTTGCGGAGGAAGTCGCGGGCGTGCCGGAAATCGGCGCCATCTATCGCGGCGAGAATATGCAGATCACCACCTATCTCGAACATGCCGCCAAGAGCGAGCTGTCGGGCAATGTGGTCGATCTCTGCCCGGTCGGCGCGCTGACCGCCAAGCCTTACGCTTTCGAAGCGCGTCCGTGGGAACTCAAGAAGACCCATGCGATCGACGTGATGGATGCGGTCGGCACCAACATCCGCCTCGACAGCCGTGGCCGTCAGGTGCTGCGCGCCGTGCCGCGCATCAATGACGATGTGAACGAGGAATGGGCGTCGGACAAGACCCGGCACAATGTCGACGGTCTGGTGCGCAAGCGCCTGGACAAGCCGTTCATTCGCAAGGATGGCAAGCTGGTTCCGGCGACCTGGGCGGAAGCCTTCGCCGCCGTCGCCGCGGTCCAGCATGGCGGCAGCGTCGCCGCGATCGCCGGCGACCTGCTCGACTGCGAAACCATGTTCGCTGGCAAGGCACTGGTCGAAAAGCTGGGCGGCACGATGCTGGAAGGGCGTCAGACCGGCCTGTCCTACGACGTGTCGAGCCTGTCGTCGGTGGTGTTCAACACGCCGCTCGCCGATCTGGAAACCGCGGACATCATCCTGCTGGTCGGCACCAACCTGCGCTGGGAAGCGCCGCTGGTGAACACCCGTATCCGCAAGGCGATCAAGAAGGGCGCGAAGGTTTTCGGTATCGGCGCGGAAGTCGATCTGACCTACAAGGTTGAGTGGCTGGGCAATGATGCGTCGCTGCTGGCCAAATTGCCCGAAGCCGTGGTCGAAGCCTTCAAGGGCGCTGCCCGTCCGGCGATGATCGTCGGTGGCGGCGTGTTGGCCAAGGATGGCGCGCATGGCGACACGCTGGCGCTGGTAGAAACGCTGGGCCTCGTGAAAGAGGGCTGGAACGGCTATAACGTCCTGCATTTCGCGGCGGCCCGCATGGGCGGCCTGATGCTGGGCTATGCGACCAAGGGCGGTATCAAGGCGGTGGCGGACGCCAAGCCCAAGCTGCTCATCTCGCTGGGTGCGGACGAGGTCGACTATTCGGCCTTCGGTAACAGCTTCAAACTCTATATCGGCCATCATGGCGACAAGGGCGCTCATGCGGCGGACGTGATCCTGCCGGGCGCAAGCTATGCCGAAAAGGCTGGCACCTATGTCAATCTGGAAGGCCGGGTGCAGCGCGGCGAAAAGGCCGTGTTCGCGCCGGGCGATGCCCGCGAGGACTGGTCGATCCTGCGCGCCCTGTCGGAAGCGCTGGGCGCCAAGCTGTCGTTCGACAGCTTCGACGCGCTGCGCGCCGAAATGGTCAAGGCGGTTCCGGCGCTGGGCGTCGAGGGTCTGGCCGACTATGGCTGGTCCATTCCCAAGCTGCCGACCGGTGCGACCGGCGAGTTCGGTTCGCCGATCAAGGATTTCTACCTCACCAACGCGATCTGCCGCGCCAGCCCGACGATGCAGATATGCTCGGCCGAGCTGATCCATGGTGAAAGCTTCGCGGAGGCCGCAGAGTGATGCAGCCCGCCGCACACACCCACAACCGTTCGGTTCGAGCTTGTCGAGAACTGCGCGCCAACTTTTCGACAGACGCTTCTCGACTTCGCTCGAAGCTGCTCGAAGCGAACGGGAAGGGGGGATCGTTCTGATATGACCGCCTTTTTCCAAGACCTCGGCCTGCCGTTCGAAGGCGCCTGGCTGCTTTCCACCGTCATCGGCATATTGGTGATCTGTCTGCCCGTCATGCTGGCGGTGGCGATGATCATCTATGCCGACCGCAAGATTTGGGCCGCGATGGCGCTACGCCGTGGTCCCAACGTCGTCGGCCCCTTCGGCCTGCTTCAGTCCTTTGCGGACGGCCTGAAGGTCTTCCTGCAGGAAACCATCGTTCCGTCGGCGGCCAACCGCACGCTGTTCTTGATCGCGCCGATCATCACCTTCACGGTGGCGCTGATGGCCTGGGCGGTGGTGCCGTTCCAGGTGGGCGTGGTGTTGGCCAACATCAATGTCGGCCTGCTCTATATCCTCGCCATCAGTTCGCTGGGCGTCTATGGCGTGGTGCTGTCGGGTTGGGCGTCCAACTCCAAATATCCTTTCTACTCGGCGATCCGCGCTTCGGCGCAGATGATCAGCTATGAAGTCTCGATCGGCTTCATCCTGATCTGCGTCGTCCTGTGGGCGGGCAGCTTCAACCTGACCCAGATCATCGAAAGCCAGAAGGGCTATTATGGCCTGCTGAACGGCAACGGCTTCAACCCGCTGCTCTTCCCGATGGCGATCATGTTCCTGATCTCCGCCATGGCGGAAACGGCGCGCGCGCCGTTCGACCTGACCGAAGCGGAATCGGAACTGGTCGCGGGCTACCAGACCGAATATTCGTCCATGGCCTTCGCGCTCTTCTGGCTCGGCGAATATGCGAACGTCATCCTGATGTGCGCATTGAACGCGATCCTCTTCTGGGGCGGCTATCTGCCGCCGCTGGATTGGGCGCCGCTCTATTATGTGCCGGGCATCCTCTGGCTGTTCGCCAAGATCCTGTTCTTCTTCTTCGTCTTCTCCTGGGTGAAGGCGACGGTGCCCCGTTACCGTTACGACCAACTGATGCGGCTGGGCTGGAAAATCTTCCTGCCGACCTCGCTCTTCTTCGTCTTCCTGGTGTCGGGCTTCCTCATGCTGACGCGCTATGGAGGCGCACAATGAGCCTCGGTTACTACGTCAAAAGCTTCACCCTCTGGGAGTTCGTGAAGGCGCACTGGCTGACCTTGAAATATTTTTTCAAGCCCAAGGCGACCATCAACTATCCCTATGAGAAGAACCCGATTTCGCCGCGGTTCCGGGGCGAACATGCGCTGCGCCGCTATCCCAACGGGGAAGAACGCTGCATCGCGTGCAAGCTGTGCGAGGCCATCTGTCCGGCGCAGGCGATCACCATCGAGGCGCAGCCGCGCGACGATGGCAGCCGCCGCACCACGCGCTACGACATCGACATGACCAAGTGCATCTATTGCGGCTTCTGTCAGGAAGCCTGCCCGGTCGATGCGATCGTCGAGGGACCGAATTTCGAATTCGCGACCGAAACCCGCGAGGAGCTGATCTACGACAAGGCCAAGCTCCTGGAAAATGGTGACAAGTGGGAGCGGGCTATCGCCGCGAACCTTGCCGCCGACGCACCGTACCGTTAATGGGCGCGCAATCGACATCAAGCCCGGCTCCGTTCGTTTCGAGCGTAGTCGAGAAACAGGAACTAGGCGCAGCGTTTCTCGACTGCGCTCGAAACGAACGGGACAGGTTCGTGAGACACGCACAGAGGTTGGTTTTCTGAGATGATCCACGTCTTAGCCTTCTATCTGTTCGCCATATTGGTGGTGAGCAGCGGCGCGCTGACGATCCTGTCGCGCAACCCGGTCCATTCGGTCCTCTGGCTGATCCTGGCCTTCTTCAACGCGGCGGGCCTGATGGTCTTGCTCGGTGCTGAGTTCATCGCGATGCTGCTCGTCATCGTCTATGTCGGCGCGGTCGCGGTGTTGTTCCTGTTCGTCGTCATGATGCTCGACATCGACTTCGCCGAACTGCGGGCGGGCTTCGTCAGCTATCTGCCCTTCGGCCTGCTGATCGCGGCGGTGCTGCTGGCGGAAATCATCCTGGGCATCGGCCTGTGGAGCGCCGGCCCCATCGAACTGGCGCAGCGCGCCGGCCCGGTGAACCCGGAACTCACGAACATCCAGGCGGTCGGCGGCTTGCTCTATACGCGCTATATCTTCCTCTTCGAGGCGGCGGGCATCGTCCTGCTGGTCGCGATGATCGGCGCAATCGTGCTGACCCATCGCGCCCGTGGCGGGGTGCGCGGCCAGAATGTCGCCAGGCAGAACCGTCGTCGTCCGCAGGACGCCGTGCGCAACGTCAATCAGCCCGTGGGGCAGGGGGTGGAGCTGTGATCGGCCTTCAGCATTATATGGTGGTCAGCGCCATCCTCTTCGTGATGGGGGTGCTGGGCATCTTCATCAACCGCAAGAATGTCATCATCATCCTGATGGCGATCGAACTGATCCTGCTCAGCGTGAACATCAACCTCGTCGCCTTCAGTGCCTTCCTGGGCGATCTGGTGGGCCAGGTCTTCTCGATGTTCGTGCTGACCGTCGCGGCGGGTGAGGCGGCCATCGGCCTTGCCATCCTCGTCATTTACTTCCGTGGTCGCGGCACCATCGCCGTCGACGATGTCAACCGGATGAAGGGCTGAGACCGACCCCATGATCCAGCTTATCGTCCTTCTCCCGCTGCTGGCTGCTGCCATCGCCGGTCTTGGAAACAAGGCCATCGGCAAGCTGCCCGCGAAGATCGTCACCACCGGCGCGCTCTTTGCCTCCTGCGCAATGAGCTGGCCGATCTTCATCTCCTTCCTGACCGGGCACGCCGAACCCTATGTCGCGCCCATGTTCACCTGGATCCAGTCGGGCAGCTTCGATGCCCAATGGGCGCTGCGCGTCGACACCATGACCGCGGTCATGCTGGTGGTCGTCACCAGCGTGTCGAGCCTGGTCCACCTCTATAGCTGGGGCTATATGGAGGAAGACCCGGATCAGCCGCGCTTCTTCGCCTATCTGTCGCTCTTCACCTTCGCGATGCTGATGCTCGTGACGGCGAACAACCTGCTCCAGATGTTCTTCGGCTGGGAAGGCGTCGGTCTGGCGTCGTATCTGCTCATCGGCTTCTGGTTCCGTAAACCGAGCGCAAATGCGGCCGCGATCAAGGCGTTCGTTGTCAACCGCGTCGGCGATCTTGGCTTCATGATGGGCATTTTTGGCACCTATCTGGTGTTCAACACCATCTCGATCCCGGAAATCCTGGCCGCCGCGCCCTCCATGGCCGGTTCGACCATCGGTTTCCTCGGCCACCGTTTCGACACCATGACCGTCCTCTGCCTGCTGCTGTTCATCGGCGCGATGGGCAAGTCGGCGCAGCTCGGCCTCCACACCTGGCTGCCCGACGCGATGGAAGGCCCGACCCCGGTGTCGGCGCTGATCCACGCGGCGACCATGGTGACGGCGGGCGTGTTCATGGTGTGCCGCCTGTCGCCGATGTTCGAGACGTCGGAAACGGCTTTGACCGTCGTCACCTATGTCGGCGCCGCGACCTGTCTGTTCGCCGCGACCGTCGGCACGGTGCAGAATGACATCAAGCGCGTCATCGCTTACTCTACCTGTTCGCAGCTGGGCTATATGTTCTTCGCGGCGGGCGTCGGCGCCTATGGCGCGGCGATGTTCCACCTCTTCACGCACGCCTTCTTCAAGGCGCTGCTGTTCCTGGGCGCCGGCTCGGTCATCCATGCGATGCACCATGAGCAGGACATGCGTTACTATGGGGCGTTGCGGAAGGAGATCCCGATCACCTTCTGGACGATGACCCTGGGGACGCTGGCGATCACCGGCGTCGGCCTGCCGCTCGTCGGCGTCGGCTTCGCGGGCTTCTATTCGAAGGACGGCATTCTCGAAGCGGCCTTTGCTTCGGGCGGCACGGGTATCGGCGCTTATTTCGTTGGCGTGTTTGCGGCGCTGCTGACCAGCTTCTACAGCTGGCGCCTGGTCTTCCTGACCTTCTTCGGCAAGCCGCGCTGGGCCGCTTCGGAGCATATCCAACATGCGGTTCATGGCCATCATGAAAGCGTGGGCGAAGAAGACGGCCATGGTCATGACTCCCATGCCCACGCGCATGACGATCACGGCCAGGAACTGACGGGCACGGCGGGCTATCATCCGCATGAAAGCCCGTGGGCCATGCTCGTTCCGCTGGTAGTGCTGAGCCTGGGCGCGGTCTTCGCCGGCTTCCTCTTCCACGACCAGTTCATCGGTTCGGAAGGCGGCATCGAATTCTGGAAGAGCGCGATAGCGTTCGACAGCCACCTGATGCACGCCGCGCATGAAGTGCCGACCTGGGTCAAGTTCGGTCCCTTCACGGTGATGTTGACTGGCCTAGTCATTGCCTGGCTGAGCTATATCAAGTTCACCGACTGGCCGAAGCGCTTCGTCGCCACCTTCGGCGCGCTCTACCAGTTCCTGCTGAACAAATGGTATTTCGACGAGCTGTATCACGTCCTGTTCGTCAAGCCCGCCTTCGCCATCGGCCGCTTCTTCTGGAAGTTCGGTGACGTGGGCTTCATCGACCGCTTCGGGCCGAACGGCCTGGCTGCTCTGGTCGTGCAGGGCAACAAGATCACCCGTCGGCTTCAGTCCGGCTACCTCTACACCTACGCGCTGGTGATGCTCATCGGGCTCGCCGCGGCTGCAACCTGGGCGATGACACGATAATGGACGGCTTCCCCATCCTTTCCCTGATGATGGCAGTGCCGATGGCGGGGGCCATCGCCTGTCTCTTCGCGGGCGCCAACAGCGCGCGCTGGATCGCACTGATCGCAACCTTGGCGGATCTGGTGCTGGGCATCGCGCTCTGGGCGAATTTCGACCAGGGCGGGCTACAGTGGCAGTTCCAGGAATATCACCCGATCTTCGGGCGTTTCGCCTGGGCGCTGGGCATCGACGGCATCGCCCTGATGCTGATCGCGCTCACCGTCTTCCTGATGCCGATCTGCATCGGCGCTAGCTGGCAGGCGATCCAGAAGCGCGTCGGCGAATATATGGCGGCGTTCCTGTTCATGGAGGTGCTGATGATCGGCGTCTTCACGGCACAGGATCTCTATCTGTTCTACATCATGTTCGAAGCCGGCCTGATCCCGATGTATCTGATCATCGGTATCTGGGGTGGCGCGGACCGTATCTACGCCAGCTACAAATTCTTCCTCTACACGCTGCTCGGCTCGGTCCTGATGCTGATCGCGATGATGTGGATGGTGCATGAGGCGGGAACGACCGAAATTCCGGCGCTGATGGCCTATAATTTCGATCCGCATGTCCAGACCTGGCTGTGGCTGGCCTTCTTCGCCAGCTTCGCCGTCAAGATGCCGATGTGGCCGGTCCATACCTGGCTTCCCGACGCGCACGTTCAGGCGCCGACGGCTGGCTCGGTCATCCTGGCCGGCGTATTGCTGAAGATGGGCGGCTACGGCTTCATCCGCTTCTCGCTGCCGATGTTCCCCGAAGCCTCGGCGCAGCTTGCGCCGCTGGTCTGGGGCCTGTCGATGGTCGCGGTGGTCTATACCAGCCTCGTCGCCCTCGTTCAGTCGGACATGAAGAAGCTGATCGCCTATTCGTCGGTCGCGCATATGGCGATCGTGACCGTCGGCCTGTTCGCCTTCAACCAGGTGGGCATCGAAGGCGCGATGATGGTCATGCTCGGTCACGGCCTCGTCTCGGGCGCGCTTTTCCTGTGCGTCGGCGTCATCTACGACCGGCTGCACACCCGCGAGATCAGCCGCTATGGCGGCCTCAGCATCAACATGCCCAAATATGCGACTTTGTTCATGCTGTTCACCATGGCGTCGGTCGGCCTTCCGGGCACCAGCAACTTCGTCGGCGAATTCCTGTCGCTGATGGGCATCTACCAGGCGTCGAGCTGGGTGGCGCTGGTTTGCACCACGGGCATCATCCTGGGCGCGGCCTATATGCTCTACCTCTATCGTCGCATCTGCTACGGTGATCAGGTGAATGCAGACGCGGCCGCCATGCCTGACCTGTCTGCGCGCGAAGTGGCGCTGCTGGCGCCGATCGCGGCGGCGGTGCTCTGGATGGGCGTCTATCCGGAGAGCTTCCTCGCCCCGATGCGGGCCGACATCCGCGCGCTTGAAGCGCGCATCGCCCCTGCCGCTCCGGCGGGAGACTCCAAGATCAAGATGGGTGCGCCCAAGCCAAGCGAGGGCCATCATGAAGAAGCACCGGCGCACGGGGAGGCGCACTGATGATTGAAACCGCTTCCCTTTTGGCAGTCCTGCCGGAACTCATCCTGACGGTGGGCGGGCTGATCCTGATGCTCGTCGCGGCCTATGCTGGCGACGGCTCGGCCCGCGTCGTCAACTGGCTGTCGGTGGTGACGCTGGCTATCGCCGGCGTGGCGCTGTCCTGCTCGCTCGCCCATGGCCCCGACGCGTTCGATGGCCTGTACCGCGCCGACGCCTTTTCCGCCTTCGCCAAGGCGCTCATCTATGGCGCGGCGGCAGCGGCGATCCTGCTTGCCCCGCGCTTCTTCTCGGTAGGCGGCAAGCCGCGCCCCGAATATGCGGTGCTGATCCTGTTCGCCGCCGTCGGCATGGGCATGATGGTGTCGGCAGGAGACCTGTTGACGCTCTATGTCGGCCTGGAGATGAACAGCCTTGCCTCCTATGTGCTGGCGAGCTTCATGCGCCAGGACGAACGGTCGTCGGAAGCCGGCCTCAAATATTTCGTGCTGGGTTCGCTGGCGAGCGGCATCCTGCTCTATGGTTCGGCGCTGCTCTACGGCTTCACCGGCACCACGGCGTTCGACGGTATCGCTGTCGCCATGGGCGATGGCGTGTCGAACGGCGAATTGTTCGGCATGGTCTTCCTGCTTTGCGGCCTGGCGTTCAAGATCAGCGCGGTGCCGTTCCATATGTGGACGCCCGACGTGTATGAAGGCGCGCCGACGCCGGTGACGGCCTTCTTCGGCAGCGCACCCAAGGTCGCCGCCATCGCGCTCACGGTGCGCGTCGCGATCGAAGCGCTGGGTCCGGCGGGTCTGGACTGGCAGCAGATCGTGATCTTCGTGGCGCTCGCCTCGATCCTGTTCGGCGCCGTCGCCGCCATCGGCCAGAGCAACATCAAGCGGCTGATGGCCTATTCGTCGATCAACAATGTCGGCTTCGCGCTGATCGGCCTCGCCGCCGGCACGCCTGCCGGTGTCGCGGGTACGATGAGCTATATGGCGATCTATGTCCTGATGACGGTCGGCACCTTCGCCTGCATCCTCCAGATGCGCGATGCGGATGGCAATCCTATCGAGACGATCGCCAGCCTTTCGGGCCTGTCGCAATCGCGCAAGGGGCTGGCCGCAGCGCTCGCCATCTTCATGTTCTCGATGGCCGGCATTCCGCCGCTCTTCGGCTTCTGGGCGAAGTTCCTGGTGTTCGACGCCGCGGTCGCCGCGAATCTGACGCTGTTGGCGGCCTTCGGTATCGCCATGTCGGTGATCGGCGCCTTCTATTATTTGAAGATCATCAAGACGATGTATTTCGACGAGCCAACCGTTGCCTATGAGGTGAAGGGCGGCCCGGTCGAAAATATCATCCTGACGGCCTGCGCCGCGGTGATCGTGCTGGGTTATCTGCTCAACCCCGTGCTGGATCAGGCGAGCGCCGCCGCTGCGGCGTCGCTCTTCTGACTCTCCTTCGCTTCGTCGAGGAAACCGGCTCCACCAACGTCGACATGCTGGCGTTGGCGGAGCAGGGCACGCCCGAGGGTAGCTGGCTCCGCGCCGGCCGCCAGACCGGGGGCAGGGGGCGCATGGGCCGCGCCTGGGACAGCCCGGCCGGCAATCTCTACTGCTCCACGCTGGTGCGGATCGCGCCGGACGATCCGCTTCCACACACGCTGGCGCTGGTCGCGGCCAATGCCGTTCACGCTTTGGTCGCGCCGCTTTGCGCCGGGCAGGCGCGGATCAAATGGCCTAATGACGTGCTGGTCGACGGTGCCAAGATAGCCGGCATCCTGCTTGAGCGGGTCGGCGATGCGATCGTCATCGGCATCGGCATCAACGTCACCCATTATCCGACCGACCTGGATCGCCCTGTCACGAGCCTGATGGCGCAAGGCGCCACCGACGCGGAGGCTGGCGCGCTGCTCGAACGACTGGCGCAGCTTTTCGCCCATTGGCTGGCCATTTGGCGCGCGCAGGGGCTGGACCCCGTGCGCGCGCACTGGCTGCTCAACGCTCATGCCGCCGGGACGCCGATGCGCGTTGTCCAGCCCGATGGCGAGGTGGTGGAAGGGGCATTTGACACGCTCGATCGACAGGGAATGCTGATCCTGCGCTTGGCGAATGGTGACAGCCGTGCCATTCACGCCGGCGACATCATTTTGACCTGAGGGGAGGAGCCCATGCTTCTCGCGATCGACGCGGGCAACACCAATGTCGTCTTCGCCCTGCTCGACGGGCGGGAAATCCGCACGCGCTGGCGCATCGCGACCGATCCGCGCCGCACCGCCGACGAATATGCGGTGTGGCTCCACCAGTTGCTGCAACTGGAAGGCTATGCGATGAGCGACGTCGACGCTGTCATCATTGCGACCGTCGTGCCACGGGCGCTGCATAATTTGCAGGTGTTGTCGGATAAATATTTCAAGACAGAGGCGTTGATTGCAGGCCATGCGCCGGTGGGCTGGGGCATCGAGCTGGATGTGGCCGAACCGGCATCGGTCGGCGCTGACCGGGTTGTAAACGCCATCGCCGCCCACCATCTCTATCAGGACGACCTGATCGTCATCGATTTCGGGACGGCGACGACTTTCGACGTGGTCGATTATAGCGGCGCCTATAAGGGCGGGATCATCGCGCCGGGGATCAACCTGTCGCTGGACGCGCTGGTCGCGGCGGCGGCGAAGCTGCCCAAGATCGCGATCGAGCCGCCGGAAAATCGGTCGGTGATCGGGCGAACAACGGTCGACGCGATGCAGATCGGCGTCTTCTGGGGCTATGTGGCGATGATGGAAGGGCTGGTCGCGCGCATCCGCGCGGAGATCGGCCGCCCCGCCAAGGTAATTTCGACGGGGGGCCTCGCGGTCCTCTTCAATGACAATAGTGATATTTTCGATGCGATCGCGCCGGACCTGACAATCCAGGGGCTGGCGCTGTTGTACGAACGGAGTTTGAAAACAGAATGACACCCAAGGACGAGCTGCTCTTCCTGGCCCTCGGCGGGTCGGGCGAGATCGGCATGAACGTGAATCTCTACGGATGCCAGGGCAAGTGGGTGATGGTCGACCTCGGCCTGACCTTCGCTGACCCGGCCTATCCCGGCGTAGAGCTGATCCTGCCGGACCTGAGCTTTATCGAGGACAGGCGCGACGACCTGCTCGGTATCGTGCTGACCCATGGGCATGAAGACCATATCGGCGCCATCCCCTATCTGGCGGCCGACCTTGGCGTGCCGCTTTATGCGACGCCCTTCACGGCCGGGCTGATCCGGCTGAAGCTGGAAGAGGAGGGGCTGACCAAGGATGTCGAACTGAACGTCATCGAGAATGAGGGCAGCTTCAACCTTGGCCCGTTCGGCTTCCGCTATGTGCCGCTGGCCCATTCGATCCCGGAGGGCAATGCCGTCCTGATCGACACGCCCCATGGCCGCATCTTCCATACCGGCGACTGGAAGCTGGACGAGCGGCCGCTGCTCGGCCAGCCCTCGACGCCCGAGGAACTGACCGAGATCGGCGACGAGGGCGTGCTGGCGCTGGTGTGCGACAGCACCAATGTCTTCAACCCGCAGGCGAGTGGTTCGGAAGGCGATGTGCGCGAAGGGTTGATGCAGACCATCGCGGGCGCCAAGGGTCGCGTTCTCGTCACGACCTTCGCGTCAAATGCCGCGCGCGTGCAGACGCTGGGCGAGGTGGCGATCGCCACCGGGCGCAAGCTGTGCGTGGCGGGACGGTCGCTCGACCGCATCATCGCCACGGCCAAGGCCGCGGGCTATCTCAAGGATTTCCCGCCGACGATCGACTGGGACGACGCCATGGCGCTGCCCCGCAGCGATGTCATGATCATCGCCACCGGCGGCCAGGGCGAAGCGCGGGCGGCATTGTCGCGCATCGCGTTCGACAGCCATCCGATCAAGCTGGCGGAGGGCGATCTGGTCGTCTTTTCCTCCAAGCAGATCCCCGGTAACGAAATCGCGATCGGCCGCATCCAGAATGCGCTGGCGGCCGCCGGCGTGCTGATGGTGACGGATCGCCAGGCGGAAGTGCATGTGTCGGGTCATCCCGGCCGCCCTGAACTGGAGGCGATGTATCGCTGGATTCGGCCGGACATATTGCTTCCGGTCCATGGAGAACGCCGTCACATGGCGGAGCAGGCGCGGCTCGGTCTGGCGACCGGTATCCGCCATGCCCCCGTTCAGTCCAATGGCGATCTGCTGCGGCTGGCGCCCGGCGCGCCCGAGATCATCGGGCGGGAGGACACTGGCCGACTGGTGCTGGACGGCGATGTCATCCTTCCCGCCGACGGATCGACGATGAACGAACGGCGCAAGCTGGGTCTTCACGGCCAGATCAGCGTCGCCGTGGCGCTCGACCGCAAGGGCAAGCTGATCGGCGAGCCTGCGCTACGGACGCAGGGCGTTCCCGTTGAGGAGGACAAGGCGGCGTTTCTGGTCGAGGCGGCCGAGGAAGCGGCGGCTGTGGTCCCCAAGGGATCGCCGGAGGAGGAGGCGCTGCGCGAGCGCGTGCGTCTGGCGGTGCGTCGCACCGCGACCCGTTGGACCGGCAAGAAACCCGTAGTGGACGTGTTGCTGATCCGCGCCTAGGTTCGTGCCATGAACTGGTACGCGATCTTCGCCATTTATTTCCTGATGTGGGTGGTCAGCGCCTTCATCATGCTGCCCTTCGGTATCCGCACGCCCGATGAAACGGGCGAAGTGCTGCTGAAGGGGCAGGCGGACAGCGCGCCCAGCAATTTCCGGCCGGGCCGGGTCGCCCTCCGCGCGACCCTCCTGTCGCTGCTGATCTTCGGGCTTTATTATGCCAATTATGTCCAGGGCTGGGTAACGATCGACATGCTGCCGGGTTATCGGGCCGGGTCATGATGGCCAGGGCGCCCCGCATCATCCCGGCGGGGGCGTCCCATGTCGAGCGCTGGGCCTATATGCGCGCGGAACTCTGGCCCGAAGCGTCGCTGGCCGAACATCGCGACGATATTCTCGTGCAATTGAAGGAAAATGGCGAAGTAATCGCCTTTCTCGCTTTAGACGACGCGGACGAAGCGATCGGTTTCGCCGAAGCGGCGTTGCGGCATGATTATGTCAATGGATGCGACACCAGCCCGGTCGTGTTTCTGGAGGGCATTTTCGTGGAGCCGGCGGCGCGGCGTGGCGGCACGGCGCGCGCCCTGGCCGATGCGGTCAGGGACTGGGGCCGGGCGCATGGCTGCACCGAAATGGCGTCCGACGCGGATATCGCCAATGGCGAAAGCCACGCTTTCCATGCGGCGCTCGGTTTCGCCGAAACCGAGCGGGTCGTCTATTTCCGCAAGCCTATAGGCTGAAACGCCCTGTGGCCTATTGCCGCAACCGCTCGATCGCCTGGGCGAGCGCGACATAGAGTTTGCCCATGTCGGACGAGAGGATGGCGACGCCCAGCGCGTTGCCATCGCGCGCCGACAGGATGATCCGCAGCATCGCTTCGAAATCATGGATGTAGCGGTTCACATGATCGCGAAACTCGGCGTCATTGTCATAATGGAGCGCGATTTCGCGGGACTCGCCGGCATCGAGCAGCTTGACCGCGCGACGGGTGAACACACCCCGGTCGCCCTTGAGATAGGCGGACCAGGCCGAATCGGTCACATCGTTGGACAGGATTTTGGCGACGTCGATCGCGGTGCTGTTGAGCGATTCGATCAGCAGGGCCGACCGCCGCGCGAAATGGTCGCGGTCGCGATCCTCCGCGGCGCGCTGCCCTGCCTCGATCCGCTGTTCGACGCTGGCGCTGGTGTCGGCAATTGTCAGCAGCTGGCGGGTCAACCGCTCGGACGCCTGATGCGCCGCCTTGACCGCTTCCTCCGCAACCTGCGCGATATGCGCGATCTGCGCCTCGACCTTGTCGCCTATCGCGGCCTGCAACGCCTGTTCGCTGGCATCTGCCAACTGCTTGGCGGCGTCGGGAATTGCGCGACCCAGCGCCTGACGCGCCCGCTCTGCAGCCTGATCGGCCGTATCCTTGACGCGAAGCAGCGCAGTGACCAGAAGCGGCCCGGCCCCTTCGGTAATGCGCGCGGCATCCTGATGCGCGGCGTCGAGCGCGGCGCGCAGCCGGTCGACCAGTTCGCGATTGGCCTCCAGCCCGCCCTGCGTGCTTTCAAGCCATTCGGTCAGGCGGCTGCCCTGGCCGCGAAGCATCGATTCGGCTTCTTCCGCCCGGCCGACAAGCGCCTGCGAAATCGCCTCCAGATGCTCCATTTCCGGCGTGGCGCTGCCGAGCAGGGCGCGGCTCTGTTCCAGCCGGCCATCGAACCGCTGGAGTGCGGCGGGGTAGGTTTCGTCCAGTTCGCGCACGCTGGAATCGAGCGCGACGAGGAGCGTTTCGGCGCTGCCAATCAGCTTTTCGGCGGTCATGCCGCCAGCCGCCAGCGCATTGTCGATCCGTTGCGTTTCCGCCGTCAGATGAGCGAGCGCCGTGGTCAACCGCTCGCTGCGCGCCAGCGCATTGTCTTCCAAAGCGGCGAAACGGTTCTCGGTCGAGGCGACGGTTTCATGCAGGCCGCTGTGCAGGCCCGACATCAGCGTGCGCTGGCCTTCGATCAGATCGTTGATCTGGTGGAGCCGGCCTTCGACATCGCCGATGATCTCCGACAGGCCGGAGACGGTGTCGGTCCCGATCGCGTGCAGATGGGCGCGCGATCGGGCGATCAATGCCTCCAGCGCCTCGGATTGGCTGGTGAGGCCGCCATCGGTCAGGGCCAGCGCTTCCTCCGCTCGATCCAGCGCGGCGTCGAGCCGCTGGCGCAGATCGGCCTCGATCGCGTCCATGTCCTGCGCGAGGCGCGCGGTCGCTTCGTCGCTGGTGCGGCCAATGCCGGCCTGCGCGGCCGCGACCAGCGCCTGAAGCGTGTCGGCCCGGCGCGACAGGCCTTCGTCGGTGCTGGCCATGGTTTCGCGCACGGTCGCGAGCAGCCGTTCCAGACGGCTATCCATTTCCGCCTGCGCGCCGTCCAGGTCGCGGGACAAGGCGATGCGGACGCTGTCGCTGGTGCTCGACAGGCCGGTCTGCGCCGCTTCGATCAAGGCGGTGAGGGCGGAGGCGTGCGCCTCCAGATCCTGACGGCTGCGCTCCATCATCTGCCGCGCGCCAAGCGAAGTGGTCTCGATCCGCCCGGAGGCGATCTCGGCGAGGCCGGTCACTTCCTCGGATGCCGTCCGGGTCGCGTCCTGCAACTGCCCAAGCTGGCTGGTCAGGCTCTTGGTCGCGGCCAGGGTGCGGGCGCGGGCCTCGTCCGACATTTCGGTCAGGGCGTGCAACCGCGCTTCCAGTGTGTCGATCCGCTCGGCCAGCGCATGGCCATTGTCCATGATCTGCGCCGCCATCCGCCCGGCGCGATCCTCCAGCTCAGGGATTACCCGGATCAGGGCGTCCATGCGCGCGACCAGCGCGGTCCCCGCCTGTTCGGCAGCCTCGGCGCGCTCCGCCGTCGTTTGCGCGCGCGCCGCGATCAATTCGGCCGACGCCTCCATATTGCTGCTGGCGGCCGCTCCATAGCTGTCGAGCAGTTCGGCTTGATCCTGCATGGTCTGGCGCGCGGCTTCGAGCTGGGCGGTGATGCGCCCCAGCCGGATTTCGAGCAGGTCCGCCTCCGTCCGCAACGCCCTGGCCGTGTCGAGATAGCGCCGCGATTCAGTGCGGCTGTTACGCACCAGCAGAAGGTAGACAAGGCCCAGCAAAATGAGCGGAACTGCGACGGTCGCAACGGCGCCGGCCCAAGCCGAAGGTCCGGCGCGCAGCTCGCCTGAACCGATCCCCGAACCGATCATCGCCCAGAGCGCGAACCCAAGCCATCCAAGCGCCACCAACCCCAGGGTGATGCGCAGCCGCTTCACCCAGGCGTCGCCGGCGCCTTCGCTCGAATCATCCTCCTCGATGTCGAGAACGGCTTGTTTCAAAAGCAATATATCGTCCGCCTGCGCATGATCGCTCTTCGCGGTGTGGTCGTCGCGCCAGAACTCGACGATTGTGCTGCCCCCTGTCATGGCGCCATCCTAGCAGCTTTTCCGCAGAGGCAAATGCCCTGTTACCAAAACTTAACGCAAACCCGATAGCGTTGGTCGCCATGTCCTATGATCCTGGCGCCCTTGATGCTGCCCTTGCCGCCGCCGTCGGCGACGATCATGCGTTGATCGCCGATCTGCGCGTGGCTTTTCTGGAAAGCGCTGCGCGTCAGATCGACCTGCTTGGCCGAGCACGCTGCGACGCGAACTGGCATCTCGCCGCCTGGCGACTCAAAGGATTGGCCGCCAGCTTCGGTCTGATATCGCTTATCGCGCTGGCGGATGAGGCGGTGGAGGGCGCACCGGGCGATCCGCGGATATTGCGGCGTCTTCACGCAGCGCTCGCGGCGCTGGAGCAGGACTGACTTATCCGCGTACGGGCTGCTTGCGTCGGGCTGTCGGCCTTGCGAAAAGGTCGCCCGCACTATGAACGGGTCGATCGCGTAACAATATGAGCTTTGCCGCTATTCTGAGCGCCAGCAGGACGACGGTCGATTCGTCGGCCGGTCTGCGCGCGAGCCTGCATTTTGCCGGCCAGACGCTTGTCGAATATCAAGCGCGGCAGGCGGTTCGCGCCGGTGCCGACCGTATTCTGATCATGGTCAGCGTGATCACGCCGGCCCTGTCGCAGGCGGTGGACAGATTAAGCGCGGACGGTATCGCCGTGGCGCTGATTCGCGACATGGTGACGATGGTGCGCGACGCACCGAGGGACGCGGACGTGCTGCTCGTGGCGGACGGCGCCATCATCGCGCAGGGGCATATCGACGGCCTGGGCCAGGCGGAGGGGGACGCGCTGCTGGTCACGGACGACAGCCGGGCCAGCGCCCCTTTCGAACGAATCGACGCCGGGCAGCGCTGGGCTGGGATCGCCCGGCTTAGCCCGGCTCTGCTGTTCGGCACGCTCGACATGATCGGCGACTGGGATCTGGCGCTGACGCTGGTGCGCGCCGCGGTGCAGAAAGGCGCGCGGCGGATCACGGTTCCACAGGATGATCTGCTCGAAGGCCGGGTCGCCATGGTCGAGAGCCAGGAACAGGCGGATCTGGTTGCGCAGGCGGTGACGGCGGCGGGCGCGGCCAAGGGCCGGTCGCGGGGCGGCATCGAACATCTTCTTCTCGCGCCGGTGGCGCGGATCATCGGTCCGGCGCTCATGCGTATGCAGGTGCCGGCCATGCAGGTGCGGATCGCCGGCATGGCGCTGGGTGCGATTGCGCTGGTGCCGATCGAACTGCTGTGGACGCTGACAGGCTTCGCGCTGCTTCTCCTGGCCCTGTTGCTGGCGGAAACGGCCGACCGGCTCGACGAGCTGGCGCTGCGTGCGCCGCCGCTGGGATGGCTGGCCTTCGTCACGCCATCGACGACCCTGGCTGCGTTGGCAATCGCTGGCGGGACCACCCAGGCGATGGACCTTGCGCTGCTGCTGGCGGTCATCATGGTGGCCGACCGGTGGCGGCTGACGGGTCATGCCAGGCCCTGGATGATCGTCACGCCGGGCACCATATTGCTGCTGCTTCTCCTCGCGGGGCCGATCGGGTTGCTGAACGAGGCGTTCCGCGTCGCCATGCTCGCCGTCATCGGGTCCGTCGGCGCGATCATCCTGCGTCAGCGCAACTGACCGTTCGATGAGGTAAAGCGATGCGAAAACAAAAGATAATGCGCGCGACGATTGTCCGATTTCGATGCAGCGCGAGCCAGAATCCGCGCCCAAGGTTTAGTGCATTTTAACGACGTGCGGCTATGCTGCATCGCATGAGCGCCTTTTCGTCCCTTGCCGGATCGACCGTGGCGGGCAGCTGGCCGATGGCGCGGGTCATGGCGGGCATGTCCGCCATGCCTGTCGGCCATGCCATCGATCTGGCGTTCCTTTTTCCGACCGCAGGCGCGCGCCATGATTCGCTGACGGCTGAAACGCGCCGGCATCTGGGCGGATGCTTCACGGCGATCGAAACCGCTCTGCGCGTCGCACTCGATCAGGCGCCGGACATCGCCGATGCCCTGGCGTCGACGTCCGGTCCGCTCTGCTGGCCGATAATCTGTGCCCAGCCGACGCTGCTCAGCCCTGCCTTGTTGGCCCATATGCAATTGCGCGCGGGTGTCAGCCTGATGCTGCGCCAGTTCGGGCGGACGGATACCGAATTGGGGGAGGCGGCCGAGGATGGACCGCATTCCCAAGATGCCGTCTTTGCAGAAGCCTTCGCCATTCTTGCCCTGGCGGAAGGACGCTGGATGGCGCGTGGCGGGGAGGATCAGGCGATGCGGCCCGATGTCCCTGCCGAATTTTTCGCCGAAATGGTCTGGACGACATCGGCCTGCCTGGCAGCGGCGGCGCGGCGGTCCGCGCCGGATCGCGCAGACAGGATGCTGGCCGCATTCGAACGAACAGGTCAAGCCTTGCTGGCCGATCATGATGAGGGCGTCAGTCCATTGGTCGCGGCCGAGGAACTGGTCCGGCAGATGGGCGCGCAGGCAGATGCGTCCGCTTCGCTTGGCGCGGCGCTGAGCGGGCGGCGGTTCCTGTTGTTCGCTGCCCTGGCCGCCCGCCGGCAACGGCTTGGGATCGTGCAGGTCATCGACATATTGGTCATGGCGCCGCTGACCCAACTCGCGGGGCTGTGCCGGGCCTTGGGCGGGACCGATACGGATTATCGCCAACTGCTGTTGGCCTTGCGGCCCGTCCGTCCCTGGTTGACCGACAGTTTCGTGATTGCGGAGGCCGAACGCTATCAGGGCGTGAGCGAGGATGAGGCGGACGGCATCATCAGCGGGCTGCGCACGCCCGCCGCGTTCCGCGCGAAGCTCGACCATCTTATGTGCGTCATGGCCGCATGAACAGTCCGGCTCATCCTGCCGTCTTGCGGGCTTCGCTCTTCCCCGACGGCAGTCTGGCGAGCGCGGATGCCCTGCTTCTGGCGTTGCAGCGGGAAGCGGGGGGCGACATCGGCACGCCGATCGCCGTTCCTCAGATCGCGGCGATCGTTCGGCTGTCCCAGCGATTGGGCGTCACCGTATCGCGCCCCGTGGTGGCCGCGGCCGAGCGTGGCGACATCGACATGTGGGTCCGCGCGCGGCCGGAAGGGGGCGGCTTGGCGCTATCGGTCATCGACTGGCGCGAGCGGTCCAGGGCGACGGTGCCCACGGATCCCACCGCGCGCGAATCCGACATCGCTGCCCTGGCGGAAGGGTGGATCTGGCAGATCGATACCCAGCTTCGCTTTCAGATGGTGCTGGCGGGGGACGATGCCCAGGGGGCGTTGCCGGCCGACGCGCCGGTGCCCGGCACCCGCTTTTCCGCCTTTTTCGACCTGAAGCCGGACGAGGAAGGGGATATGGCGATGCTGCGCGGCCTTGCCCAGCGTCATGCCTTTCGCGATCAGGCCGCGGCGCTGGTTGGAGACGAAACGCGCCTGTTCCGCCTGTCCGCCTTCCCACTGTTCGACATGGCCGGTCAACTTATCGGCTATCGGGGCGCCGCGCTGCCGATGGAACAGGCCGTGGTCGCGCCGTTCCGGTCGGATAGCGGGGTTACGCTTTACCCTGCCGATTTCAGTCGACGGCTCGACCGGTCGCTGCGGCAGCCGCTGGGACGAATCATCGCCAATGCCGATACTATCAGCGCCCAATTGGATGGGCCGTTACGCCCGGACTATGCGGATTATGCGCAGGATATCGCATCTGCCGGCCGTCACCTGATGGCGCTGGTCGATGATCTGGCGGATTTGCAGGCGATTGATCGGCCGGATTTTTCGGTCGTGGCCGAGGAGGTCGACCTGGCGGACCTGGGTCGCCGTGCTGCCGGATTGCTGGGCGTGAGGGCGCTCGACCGCCAGATCGGCATCGTCGCGCCGGAAACCGATTGCGCCGTAAACGCCATCGGCGAATTTCGCCGCGTGCTTCAGATTTTGGTCAATCTGGTCGGCAATGCCGTGCGCTATGCGCCGGAGGGCAGCATGGTGCGCATCGTGACGGAGCAGGGCCATGGCGAGGCGCGGATCATGGTCATCGATCAGGGGCCGGGCATAGAGCCGGCCGACCGGGAGCGCATCTTCGACAAGTTCGAGCGGCTGGGTCGTGACGATGCCGGTGGCAGCGGCCTTGGCCTGTATATTTCCCGTCGCCTCGCGCGAGCGATGGGGGGCGACATTCGGATCGGCGGGGAAGCGGGCGAGGGCGCGCGCTTCATCCTGTCATTGCCGGTCCCGGGATAATTTCAGGCCCCTGGAGCACCAACAAAAACGGCGCCCCTGGCAAGAGGCGCCGTTTTTCGTTCCGGCAAAGTCAGCGCCGATCAGCGCTTGTCGACCGGGATATAGTCTCGCTCGGTAGGGCCGGTGTAGAGCTGACGCGGACGGCCGATCTTCTGCGCTGGATCGGAGATCATTTCGTTCCACTGCGCGACCCAGCCGACGGTGCGGGCAAGGGCGAACAGCACGGTGAACATCTCGGTCGGGAAACCGATGGCCGAAAGGATCACGCCCGAATAGAAGTCGACATTCGGGTAGAGCTTCTTCTCGATGAAATAAGGATCGTTGAGCGCGATCTGCTCCAGTTCCTTCGCCACGTCGAAGATCGGGTCGTTGACGCCCAGCTTCTCCAGCACGTCCTTCGCGGTCTTCTGCATGACCGTCGCGCGCGGATCGTAATTCTTGTAGACGCGGTGGCCGAAGCCCATCAGGCGGAACGGATCGTCCTTGTTCTTGGCGCGGGCGATATATTCCGGGATCTTGTCGACGGTGCCGATCTCGCGCAGCATGTTGAGCGCGGCTTCGTTGGCGCCGCCATGCGCCGGACCCCAGAGGCAGGCGATGCCGGCTGCGATGCAGGCGAAGGGGTTGGCGCCCGAAGAACCGGCCAGACGCACGGTCGAGGTCGAAGCGTTCTGCTCATGGTCGGCATGGAGGATGAAGATCTTGTCCATCGCGTCCACGACCACCGGATCGGGGATATAGTCCTCGGCCGGGACGGAGAAGGTCATGCGCAGGAAATTGGCCGTGTAGCTGAGGTCGTTGCGCGGATAGACGAAGGGCTGGCCGACCGAATATTTATACGCCATCGCGGCGATCGTCGGCATCTTGGCGATCAGGCGGTGGCTGGCGATGCGGCGCTGTTCCGGGTCATTGATGTCTGTCGAGTCATGGTAGAAGGCCGAAAGGGCGCCGACCACGCCGCACATGATCGCCATCGGATGGGCATCGCGGCGGAAACCGCGGAAGAAGGCGGTCAACTGCTCATGCACCATCGTATGGCGCGTGATCGTGGTGGTGAAGTCGGCCAGTTCGCTTTTCGAAGGCAGTTCGCCGTTCAGCAGCAGGTAGCAGACTTCCATGAAGCTGGACTGTTCGGCCAGCTGGCCGATCGGATAGCCGCGGTGCAGCAGCACGCCCGCATCGCCGTCGATATAGGTCAGGCCGGAATCGCAGCTGGCGGTGGAGGTGAAACCCGGATCGTAGGTGAACATGCCGGTCTGGGCGTAGAGCTTGCGAACGTCGATGACCTGGGGACCGACCGTGCCGTCCATGATGGCATAGTCGTTCCTCGCTCCCCCGATGGTCAAATTGGCTTTATTATCCGACATATTGTTCTCCTTGACTGTCATCAACCGGCCGTTGCGTGCCCAGCAGCGGCCAGCCGTTCCAAGCTCTCCTCTTTCCCGATCAGGAAGAGGACATCAAAAATGCCTGGCGAGGTCGTGCGACCGGTGAGCGCCGCACGTAGCGGTTGCGCTACCTTGCCCAATCCCAGGCCGGCATCCTCTGCCACGCGGCGTATCACGTCTTCGATCGCTTCGACCGTCCAGGACTGGACGGGCTGGAGAGCGTCGGCTGTCTTTGTCAGCAGAGCGCGCGCGGAGTCGTCTAGCAGAGCGGAGGCCTTTTCGTCAAAATCGAGCGGGCAATTCTTGAACAGAAATTCGGCCCCCTCCGCAATTTCGTTAAGCGTCTTGGCCCTGGGCTTCAGCGAAGCCATGGCCTGGGTCAAAATGTCCAACCCGTTTTCAGGCAAAAGCTTTCCCAGCCGATCGGCGACGCGCGGTGCGACCAGTTGCGCGAGCCGCGAGTCGTCCGCTTCGCGCAGATAATGGCCGTTCAGATTCTCCAGCTTCTTGATGTCGAAGCGCGAGGGCGAGCGGCCAACGCCGCCAATGTCGAACAGTTCGATGGCGCGGGCGATCGAGATGATTTCCTCGTCTCCATGCCCCCAGCCCAGACGCAGCAGATAGTTGAGCACCGCTTCGGGCAGCATCCCCATCTCGTCGCGATAGGCGTCGACCCCCAGCGCGCCGTGGCGCTTGGACAGTTTCGCGCCATCCGATCCGTGGATCAGCGGGATATGAGCGTAGATTGGTTCTTCCCAGCCCCCCTCGATCTGGGCCATGGCCTTGATGATCGCCAACTGGCGGAAGGCGTTATTGAGATGGTCGTCGCCGCGAATGACATGGGTCACGCCCATGTCATGATCGTCGACCACCACGGCCAGCATATAGGTGGGCGTGCCGTCCGAACGCAGCAGGATCATATCGTCCAGCTCCGCATTCTGCACAACGACGCGGCCCTGCACGGCATCCTCGATCACCGTTTCGCCTGTCTGCGGCGCCTTGATGCGGATCACGAAAGGCGCGCCTTCGGGCGCTTCCTCGGGCGAACGATCGCGCCAGCGGCCGTCATAGCGCATCGGCTGCTTGGCGGCGCGCTGCTGTTCGCGCAAGGTCGCCAGTTCATCGGGCGTCGCATAGCAGCGATAGGCATGGCCCGCTTCGAGCAGCCGGTTGGCGACCTCGGCATGGCGCGGGGTGCGTTCGAACTGGAAGACGGCCGGCTCGTCGCCGCCCAGGCCCAGCCATTCCAGGCCGTCGAAAATCGCGGCCACGGCTTCCTCGGTGGAGCGGGCGCGGTCGGTGTCCTCGACCCGGAGCAGAAACTTGCCGCCATGATGACGCGCGAACAGCCAGTTGAAGAGCGCGGTGCGGGCGCCGCCAATATGCAGAAAGCCCGTGGGCGACGGCGCGAAACGGGTCACCACCTGTTTGTTCATTCCCGTTGCACTCGCCGTCATATTCTTTGACATTCGCCCTAGCTGACCCATGAATCCGACGCCCCCTAGCATGGCTTTTGAGCCACGACAAACCTCCCTTGGTGCGAGGCCGCTGCTGTTGGCGCGGGCGGGGCTGGAAGCCGTTGAAAGCTGGCTGGAACGCGAGCGTGAACAGCTTGGACTTTGGGCGCCGGCGGGGCTGGGCGCGGGCATCGCGGCCTGGTTCATCTTGCCCAATGCGATGGCATGGCTGGCTTTCTGCTGCGGGGCGCTGGCCCTCGCCTGTGTCGGCGCGATGCTGCCGGCCGGTGGGCGATTGCGACGGATGATTATCGCGGGCGCAATATTGGCGTGCGCCGGTTGCCTGCTGATCTGGGGCAAGGCCGAGATGGTAGGACAAAAGCCGCTGTCGCGGGCGATCTTCGTCCAACTCACCGCAGATGTGATGTCGCAGCGGCCGGTTCCGGCGCAGGCGATGGTGCGGGTCATGCTTCGGCCGATCGATGCGCCCGGCCTGCCTGCGATGGTGCGGGTGAATATTGCTGATGCGGATGTTCCGGCGGGGCTGGGCGAGGGCGCGCGTATCCGTTTCCGCGTTCGGCTGATGCCTCCGGCGCCGCCGAGCGTGCCGGGCGGCTATGATTTCGCCGCGCGGGCCTATTTCCAGGGGATCGGTGCCACCGGAAAAGCGCTGAAGCCGGTCGAGGTGCTGAAGCCGTCCGTCGTGCCGCCGCCGCTTCGGGCGCGGCTGTTCGGCCATATATTGGCAAGCGTGGATGGATCGGCGGAGGGGATCGCCGCCGCGCTCGCGACGGGGGACCAGGGCGCCATTCCTGAAGCGGATGCGGAGGCGATGCGGCGGAGCGGGCTGGCGCATCTTCTGTCGATCAGCGGACTGCATGTGACGGCGCTGATCGGGGCGGTCATCTTCCTGTTGATGCGTGTCATGGCGCTGAGCCGGCGGGCGGCGCTCGGCTTGCCGCTGATGCTGATCGCGGCGACGGGCGGGGCGCTGGCGGGGATCGGCTATACGCTGCTGACCGGCGCGGAAGTGCCGACGGTGCGGTCCTGCGTCGCCGCCCTGCTGGTGCTGGGCGGGCTGGCGATGGGGCGGGAGGCGATCACGCTGCGGCTGGTCGCCGCCGGCGCGCTGGTGGTGCTGCTGCTGTGGCCCGAGGCGCTGACGGGGCCGAGCTTCCAGATGAGCTTTGCGGCGGTGACGGCGCTGGTGGCGCTGGCCGAGCATCCGCGTTTTCGGGCCTTTGCCGCGGCGCGGGACGAAGGGGCGATGCGCCGGTTCGGCCGGGCGCTGGCGGTGATGCTGGCGACCGGCATTGCCGTCGAACTGGCGCTCATGCCGATCGCGCTGTTCCATTTCCACAAGGCGGGTCTGCTGGGGGCCTTCGCCAATCTGATCGCGATTCCGCTCACCACCTTCGTCGTCATGCCGCTGGAGGCGCTGGCCTTGTTGCTCGATCTCGTCGGACTGGGCTGGCCCGCCTGGTGGCTGACCGAGCAGGCGCTCAATCTGCTGTTGCTGATCGCCCATGGCGTCGCGGCCAGTCCGATGGCGACGCTGCTCGCACCGACCATGGGCGCCGGACTGTTCGGCGTCACCATCATGGGCCTGCTCTGGTGCCTCCTGTGGCGGACGCCTGCGCGGTGGCTGGGACTGGCGCCGGCGTTGATCGGCGTGCTTGTCACTTTTACCGCGTCGCCGCCCGATATCCTCGTGACCGGCGACGGGCGGCATGTGGCGGTGCGGACTGGAAAGGGCATGGCGATCTTGCGGGACCGGGCCGGCGACTATGTGCGCGATGTTCTGTCCGAAAGTGCGGGCTATGACGGCGAACTGGAAGCGATGGCCGCTCTGCCGGAGGCGCGATGCTCGCCCGACCTGTGCGCCGTCCGGCTGAGGGACAGAAATGGCCGCAACTGGCGGCTGCTTTTCACCCGCAGCGACGTGCTGATTGCGCGGCGCGACTTCATGCGCGATTGCGCCGCCGCGGATATCGTCGTCAGCGATCGCGGGCTGCCGCGCTGGTGCCGTCCGCGCTGGATGAAGATCGACCGCCGCTTGCTGGCGCGCACCGGCGGCCTGTCGATCACCCTGGAAAAGGGCGAAGTTCACACTGTCCTTAGGCCCGGTGACGCGCACCCCTGGATCGCGCGTCCCCGGCCGAGAAAAACTCAGTTATAACGGCGCAACAAGCCAGCCAGCTTGCCCTGGATGCGGACCTGGCGCGGGTCGTAGACCTGCGGCTCATAAGCGGCGTTGGCCGGGTCGAGCCGGACCTTGCTGCCTTCGCGACGGAAATATTTGAGCGTGGCCTCAGCCTCGTCGATCAGGGCGACGACGATCTGCCCCTCGCGCGCAACGTCGGTGCGCTGGATCAGGGCGAAGTCGCCGTCCAATATGCCCGCTTCCATCATCGAGTCGCCGGAGACTTCCAGCGCATAATGATCGCCTGCGCCCAGCAGGGCGGCGGGGACGGAAAGCATATTATGCCCCTCCATCGCCTCGATCGGAACACCGGCGGCAATGCGGCCGTGGAGCGGGATTTCGATCACGTCATTGGCCGCGATCGGCAAATCGGGCGGCGCGACCTTCGTCGGGGGCGCGACGACCGGCGCGGGGGCGCGATGCATGGCGTCGGGGAGCTTGAGCACCTCCAGCGCGCGCGCGCGATTGGGCAGGCGGCGGATGAAGCCGCGTTCTTCCAGCGCATTGATCAGCCGATGGATGCCGGACTTCGAACGCAGGTCGAGCGCATCCTTCATCTCCTCGAACGAAGGCGACACGCCGCCCTCCTCCAACCGGGTCTGAATGAAGCTCAGCAATTCCTGCTGCTTGGGCGTCAACATCGCTGCGGTCCTCCATGGAACGTATGAGGAACGCATAGGAAACACATCGGGATTAGTCAAGCGCTGAACGGCTTGCCGCAATCAATGGAACGGACAGGGCCGGAGCGGGTTCTGTTGCTGTCGCCCATCGAAAGGGCGACAGGAGAGAGACAATGCCCAACCAGAATGATCAGGACAAGAACCGGCGCCGCGATCAGCAAGGCGGCGCGGGCCAGCGCGATCGTCAGCAGCAGCAGGAAAACAAGCAGGGCCAGATGGGTGATGAACGTCGCCAGGACAAGGCGCCGGGCAACAAGCAGCAACGCTGACCGTCCGAACTGGATCGACATGAAAATGGGGCCGCGCGACGGCCCCTTTTTCATGGGCATGGCGGTCAGGGAAACGGGATGACGGTGACGGGGTCGCCTGGTGCGGCCGCGGGCGATCCGGCCGGGCGCAAGATCAGACAATCCGCCTGCGCCATGGCGGCGGTGGCGGCGCTGTCCTGCGACGTGACGGACACCACGCCGTCGGGACTGCGCCAGGCGCGTAGATAATCGTCGCGTTCGGCGGTGGCGGGCAGGGCGGAGGCGAGCGACGCCTCATCCGTTGGCGGCAACGGATCGGCCGCGCCGCCCAGATGCCGTATCAGGGGTAGCAGGAAGAGCGTGCCGGTGACGAAGGCCGACACCGGATTGCCCGGTAGGCCCAGGAAAAGCGAGTCGCGCAGGCGTCCGGCCATCAGCGGCTTGCCGGGGCGCATCCTGATCTTCCAGAAATCGAGCGATCCGCCGGCTTTGGCGAAGGCGGGGCGGACAAGGTCATGATCGCCGACCGACGCCCCGCCGGTCGAAACGATGATGTCCGCCTGTGCGGCGCGTTCCAGCGCAGCGACCATGACGTCCAGATCGTCGGGGACGATGCCGAGATCAATGACGTCGCAAGGGAAGGGGGCCAGCATCGCCGCCAGCATCGGCGCGTTGGAAGACGGAAGGAAACCCGGCGGCGTCGGCAAGCCGGGCGCGACAAGTTCGTTCCCGGTGGAAAGGAGCGCAACCTTCGGTTTCGTGCGGACCGGCATCTCGCCATGACCCGCCAGCACGGCAAGGGCGATTTGCGCCGGGCCGAGCCGCGCCCCGGCCTTCAGCAACCGTGCGTCGCGCGCGAAATCCGACGCGGCGGCGCGGATGTGGCGGCCGGCGGGCAGCGGATCGGCGTTGGCGGTCAGCATGTCGCCGTCGCGGGTCGCATTTTCCTGGATCAATATGGCGTCGGCGCCGGGCGGCAAGGGCGCGCCGGTGAAGATGCGGACGGCTTCGCCGGGCGCGAGCGGCGTGAGGGTCGACGCGCCCGCTGCGCTTTCTCCCGTCACGCGCCATGGGCCGGGATATTCGGCCGCACGCACGGCATAGCCGTCCATGGCGGAAAGATCGGCCCAGGGCTGGTCGCGCAGCGCGACGATATCCTGCGCCAGCCAGCGGCCGACGGCCTGGCCGACCGGCACGGTTTCAACCGGAAGGCGCCGGGCGAGGGCAAAAAGCCGCGCCTGCGCTTCGGCAACCGGCAGCAGGCTCATGGGCCCCGCCGCCAGTCGCCCGACTTGCCGCCGGTCTTGGCTTCTAGGCGGATATCGCTGACGATCATCCCCTTATCGAGCGCCTTGGCCATGTCATAGATGGTGAGCAAGGCGACCGAGGCGGCGGTCAGGGCCTCCATCTCCACCCCCGTCTGGCCGGCGGTGCGGGCGGTGGCGGTGACGGTCACGCCATCCTCGTCCAGATCGAAATCGACCGTCACGGCGCTGAGCGCGATCGGATGGCAGAGGGGAATGAGGTCGGCGGTGCGCTTGGCGGCCATGATGCCGGCAACCCGCGCCACGGCGAGCACGTCGCCCTTCTTCACCAGCCCGTCGGCTATCGCCTTTGCAGCCTCCGCGCGCATCCCGATCCGGCCGGAGGCGACAGCTTCGCGCGCCGTCACCGCCTTGGCGGAGACGTCGACCATGCGCGCCGCGCCATCCTCGTTCAGATGGGTGAGGCCGCTCATGCGCCGGTCAGCAGGTTGCGGGTCGCCGCCTCGACATCCGCCTGCCGCATCAGGGTTTCGCCGACCAGGAAACAGCGCACGCCATGGTCCGACATGGCGACAAGGTCGGCATGGCTGCCAAGGCCGCTTTCGGCGACGAACGTGCAGCCCTCGGGCGCCTTGCCCACCAGTTCGTAGGTGCGGGCGAAATCGACCGAGAAATCGCGCAGGTCGCGATTATTGACGCCGATCAGGCGCGATCGGAGGGCAAGGGCGCGCTCAAGCTCGCTTTCGTCATGCACCTCGATCAGGGCGTCCATGCCAAGGCCAAGGGCGGCGTCCTCGATTTCCCGCATCTGCCCATCGTCCAGCGCGGCGACGATGATGAGGATGGCGTCGGCCCCCAGCGAACGGCTTTCCAGCACCTGCCAGGGATCGACCAGGAAATCCTTGCGCAGCACCGGCAGGGCGCAGGCCGATCGAGCGGCCATCAGATAATCGTCATGGCCCTGGAAATAGGGTTCGTCGGTCAGCACCGACAGGCAGGCCGCGCCGCCGGCGGCATAGGCGACGGCGTGGGCGGGCGGATCGAAGTCGGCGCGGATCAGGCCTTTGGAGGGGCTGGCCTTCTTCACCTCCGCGATCAGGCCGAAGCCAGAACGGGCGGCATCGTCCAGCGCCTTGCGGAAACCGCGCGGCGGCGTCTGCTCGCTGGCGCGGGCGTGCAGCGATGCGACGCTGGTCGCGGCCTTGCGGCGGGCGACATCCTCGCGCTTGAAATCGCAGATTTCGATCAGCTTGTTGGTCATGAATGGGCAATCCAGCAATTGAGGAGCGCGTTGGCAAGGCCGCGATCGATGGTTTCGGCGGCTTCATCCACGCCTTCGCGCAGATCGGGAACGGCATCGGCGACGACAAGGGCGGCGGCCGCGTTGAGCAGCACCGCGTCGCGATACGGCCCCGGCTCGCCCTGAAGCAGGGCGCGGAGAGCCGCGGCATTATGCGCCGCGTCGCCCCCACGGATCGCCTCGACCGGATGGGTGGACAAGCCGAGTTCGGCGGCGGTCAGGCGATGCATGGCGACCAGTTCATGGCCCTTCACTTCCGCCATGTCGTTGCCGCCCGCGAGCGAAAGTTCGTCGAGGCCTTCGTCGCCGGAGACGATCATCGCCCGGTCCGCGCCCAGTTCGGCGAGCGCTTCGGCATAGATGGGGACATAGGCCGGGCGGGCGATGCCGACGAGCTGGCGGCGGACGTTCGCCGGATTGGCGAGCGGTCCCATCAGATTGAAGATGGTGCGCTCGCCGATCGCCTTGCGGATCGGGCCGAGCCGCTTGAGCGCGGGATGATAGTTTTGCGCGAAGAGGAAGCAGATGCCGAGGTCGGCCAGGGTCGCTTCGGCGGTGCGGGCGGCCCTGTCGAGGTCGAGGCCCAGCGCTTCGAGCGTGTCGGCGGCGCCGGCCTTGGAGGAGGCAGCGCGGTTGCCATGCTTGGCGACGGGCACGCCGGTCGCGGCGACCACCAGCGACACGGCGGTCGAGACGTTGAGCGTGTGATGGCCGTCGCCCCCGGTGCCGCACACGTCGATCGCGCCGGCGGGGGCGCTCACCGATATCATGCGCGCCCTCATGGCACGAGCTGCGGCGGCGATCTCGGTCGCGCTTTCGCCGCGCCGGGCCATGGTGACGAGGAAGGCGGCGATCTCTTCATCGCCAAGGTCGCCGTCGAACAGCAGGTCGAACGCCTGGGCGGCGGCATCGGCCGATAGCGGCGCGGAAGGATCGGGCAGGCTGGTCATCGGGCCTGCCTTAGTCGGCCGGGGGCGGCAGAGTCGAGGGGGCGATCGCGCCCAACTTCGCCCTTTTTCCGCAGATTTTGAAATTATGCTTCCCGTTGCCGCCATATTCGGAAAGAAAACGGGCCGTCCGGCTCGATCCTTCCCGATAGGACAGCGTCAGGCCGCTTCCCGTTCCCGCACCGGCAGGCCGGCGATGCGCAGGAAGTTCGCCAGCATCTCATGCCCATATTCGGTGGCGATGCTTTCCGGGTGGAACTGGACCGAATGGATCGGCAGGGTCGCGTGGCGGAAGCCCATGACCGATCCGTCCTCGCTGGTGGCGTTCACGATCAGGCTGTCGGGAATATCCTCGACGATCAGCGAGTGATAGCGAGTCGCCGTAAAGGGGGAGGGCAGACCCGCGAACAGGCCGGTGCCGTCATGGCGGACCGGCGAGGTCTTGCCATGCATCAGGCCGCCACGCACCACCTTGCCGCCGAAATGCTGGCCGATCGCCTGATGGCCCAGGCACACGCCCAGCATCGGCGCGCCCGCATCGGCGCAGGCGGCGACCAGGTCCAGGCTGACCCCCGCCTCGTTGGGCGTGCAGGGGCCGGGCGAGAGCAGGAAGGCGTTCGCCCCGCTGGACAGCGCCTGCCCGGCGGAGATGGCGTCGTTGCGGACGACCTCCACCTGCGCGCCCAATTCCATGAGATAATGGACCAGGTTCCAGGTGAAGCTGTCATAATTGTCGATGACGAGGATCATGGGATCAGGGCTTTAGCGCGGGATCGACGCGGGGGGAAGTGGGGAGGGCGGTGATGAGCCATGCGCGGCTTAGCGTGTCGCGGCGATTTGGGGGTGCGGCAATGGCGGGAAGGGGTGGGAAGCGGACAGGCGGCCCTTGCTCAAATCACCCATCGTCATTGCGAGCGCAGCGAAGCAATCCATAGGGGGTGACATTGGATTGCTTCGCTGCGCTCGCAATGACGAAAAAGGGTGGGTTGCGGAATGGCGGCTTCGGGGAGAGCCGATGTAGAAAGCGGACTCAAATTCTGGCAAAGTTTGTGGATGAATCATGATCGCCTTTGCGCCATAGGGCACAACCTCGCAGACTCGATGGCCAGCGGCTTGGGATTCGTGATTGGCTACTATCCCATGGATGTATTTGGCGAGGCAGCATCATCGCCCGAAGCATTGATTGAGGTCGATTTTCTTAACGGTCGCGTCGTGCGTGGAACCCCGTCGGATGAACTTGAAGCTGCCGTCGCCCTTTTTGCGGAAGTTTTGCCCGAATTTTGTGAAAGTAACGACGCCAAGGTTACGGACTTCACGGCACTGTCGGCAACCTTCAACACAACCGCACTTGGAAGGCAGGTGCTCCTTTCAGTGACAGACCAAAGCGGCCGTAGCTCAACAACCGAATATAGGGGTGTTCCGTTGAAGCGTCTTAAGGTTTTAGATAGCCTTGGGCGCATCCGAAAGAAACCACGGCAAGTAGGCTGAATGTCTGGTGACAGATCGCGCCGAGGAACGATGGAATGTCGGTGAATGGTCGTTTGATGCCAGCGGCAGGGGATCGAACCCGCACCTTCGCCTAACGGCGAGGATGCTGTAGCGATACGTCTACCAATTCCGTCACGCTGGCGACCACATTTAGCGACGAAATTGGCTAAATCGCAACGTCCGGTTTCGAGGAAGCTGATTTATCTGTCCTACGGCAACAAGTGGTCGCTTCCTGCCTCAACATTCGAGAAAAGACGGCCCGCGCGCTCGCCGAGCTTCACGTCAAGCCGTCGCACGCTTCTCAAACCCGCCTAGCGACTCCACAGTGGCTTCCGTCGCCTCGATCCGCATGACCTGCGCAGCGGGCGGCCCTTCATGCGCCAGCGTGACGAAGCGCTCCACCAGCGCCGCTTCGCCCTGCACCAGTGCCTCGACGCTGCCATCCATCCGGTTGCGTACCCAGCCGACCAATCCCAGTTCGCGCGCCGTCTCGACCGTCCAGGCGCGGTACCAGACGCCCTGGACTCGGCCGTGGATCATGAGGTGGCGGGCGACCGCGGACATTATTTGACCCGCTTGATCCAGGTCTGCCCACCTTCGCGCACCTCGGTGACGAAGTTGGGGATGGCGCGGACCAGATCCGACAGCCGCTTATAGCCGTAATTGCGCGTGTCGAAGCTGGATCGGTTGCCAGCCAGCTGCCCCACGCTGCCCAGCGCGGCAAAGCCTTTTTCGTCACGCTTCACCGCGTCATAGGCGTCGATCAGCAGCTTCACGACTTCGGGTTCGACCGGCTTCGCCTTGCCGTCCTCACCATCCTCTGGAGATGCCTTGGCGGGTGCGGATTTCGCGGTTTTCTTCGCGGCGGGCTTGGCCACCGGCACTTCCGTCCGTTCCAGCGCGGCGACGTCGATGAAGCGGGTGCAGGCGTGGCGGAAGCCTTCGGGCGTGTTCGCGGTGCCGAAACCATAGACCGGGATGCCGTCCTGCCGGATGCGCGTGACCAGCGGGGTGAAGTCGCTGTCGCTCGACATGAGGCCAAAACCGTCGACGCGCCCGCTCGCCAGCAGGTCCATCGCGTCGATGGTCATCTTCATGTCGGTGGCGTTCTTGCCCTTGGTCAGGTCGAACTGCTGCTGCGGCTCGATCGCCTGGGTGATGGAAAGGGCCGCCCACGCCTTGAGCGTCGCCTTGCTCCAATTGCCATAGGCGCGGCGGATATTGACCGTGCCCAGCTCCGCCAGCACGGTCATGACCGAATCGAAATGCGCCGCCGACGCATTGTCCGCATCGATCAGCAGTGCGATATTGCCGTGCCCGTCCTGCGATGTCGTCATCCGCCCTTCTCCCTATCAGGCGGGCGAGAAGACGCCCGTTTCCTCGTCCAGAAGATGGAGCTGTCCGTCCGCGATGGCGAAGAAGCTGCCGATCAGTTTCAATTCGCCGCGCCTTTCCTTGGACCGGACGCAGGAGAAGCTGCGCAGGTTGGCGAGGCTGACCTTGACGCCTTCCTGCTCCATGGCGCGCTCGACATCGCGGTCGCGTTGGTCGCCATAGCGATCGATCACCACTTGGCGCGCGCCATCGAGCAGGCTGATCCAATTGTGGACGAAGCCGCCCTCGCCCGGAGGCGCATCCTTCAGATCATGACTGAGCGCCGCCTTGCAACCGCCGCATTTGCCGTGGCCCATGACGACGATCTCGCCGACCTTGAGCACCTGCACGGCGAATTCCAGCGCGGCCGACACACCGTGATGACCGGGATTCGTCTCGAACGGGGGGACGAGCGCGGCGACGTTGCGCACCACGAAAACCTCGCCGGGACCGGTGTCGAAAATCTGGGCCGGATCGACCCGGCTGTCCGAGCAGGCGATCACCATCACCTTGGGGCTTTGGCCTTCGTTCAGCTCGTCCCATCGCTCGCGCTGCTGGCTCCATCCGGTGGTGCGGAAGCGGCGATAGCCCTGGAGCATGTCGGCAAAGTCGGTCATGGGCAGGGGGTGTGCCGCACAAAGAGGGGACTGGCAAGTCTTCCCAAGCATCGCTATCTGGGGGCGCATGAACGACATCAGCCCGATCCCCGCGCCCGAAAAGCCTGCCAATAGCCCGGAACGCGCCCGCAAGCCCGACTGGATCCGTGTCAAGGCCCCGACCAGCAAGGGCTATAACGAGACGCGCCAGTTGATGCGCGCCAAGGGGCTGGCGACCGTGTGCGAGGAAGCGGCCTGTCCGAATATCGGCGAATGCTGGACCAAGAAGCACGCCACGGTGATGATCCTGGGCGATGTCTGCACCCGCGCCTGCGCCTTCTGCAATGTCAAGACCGGGATGCCGCGCAAGGTCGATCCCAAAGAGCCGCAGAATCTGGCCGACGCCTGCGCCGAAATGGGGCTGGAGCATATCGTCATCACCTCGGTCGACCGCGACGACCTGCCCGATGGCGGCGCTTCGCAGTTCGTGAAGGTGATCGAGGCGCTGCGCCGCACGACACCGAACACGACAATCGAAATCCTGACGCCCGATTTCCGCAACAAGCATGAACGCGCGGTCGAGATGATCGTCGCCGCCCGGCCGGACGTCTACAACCATAATCTGGAAACCGTCCCGCGTCTCTATCCGACCATCCGCCCCGGCGCGCGCTATTATGCGTCGCTGCGCCTGCTCGAGTCGGTGAAGAAGCTCGATCCGTCGATCTTCACCAAGTCCGGCATCATGCTGGGTCTGGGCGAGGAGCGTCTGGAGGTCCATCAGGTGATGGACGACATGCGGTCGGCCGACATCGACTTCCTGACCATGGGCCAATATCTCCAACCGACGCCCAAGCACGCCAAGGTGATGGAATTCGTCACGCCAGCGGCGTTCAACGCCTATGCCGCGATCGCACGGGCCAAGGGCTTCCTTCAGGTGGCGTCCAGCCCGCTGACGCGCTCCAGCTATCATGCCGGCAAGGATTTCGCCGAGATGAAGGCCGCGCGCGAAGCGAAGCTGGCCAAGGCGGCGCTCGCGAAGGCCTGAATTTCCGATGCCCAAGCATAATGAGACGCGCCAGCTTCCCTACACCCCGACCCAGATGTTCGACCTGGTGTCGAATGTCGCGGCCTATCCCGAATTCCTGCCCTGGGTGAGCGCGATCCGCGTCCGATCCGACAGCGATGCGGAAATGGTCGCGGACATGATTGTCGGCTTCAAGGGGATCAAGGAAAGCTTTACCTCGCGCGTGCACAAGCATCGGCCCGACCATGTCCGCGTCGACTATCTCGACGGGCCGCTCAAGCATCTCCACAATGAATGGAATTTTCGCGACGACGGGCGGGGCGGGGTGCTGGTCGATTTCGAGGTCGAGTTCGAGTTCAGGAACCGGCTGTTCGAAATGCTCGCCGGCCAGTTTTTCGACAAGGCGCTGCGCAAGATGATCGGCGCGTTCGAAACGCGCGCGGCGGCGCTTTACGCGCCTTCGGGCAACAGCAGTTCGAGCGCGCACAGCGCCGCCTGAAGGCGGACGCCGCCCCGGCCATTATCCGCAAAATGGTGCATGTCGGCCACGACCTTGTCGGGGCTGGCGCCGCGTTCGGCGCGCGCGAAGACGACGGTGCCGACGGGCTTCTGTTCGCTGCCGCCGCCCGGCCCGGCGATGCCGGTGATGGCGACCGCGACATGGGCATGGCTCTTGTTGAGCGCCCCCTGCGCCATCGCCCATGCGGTGGCGATGGAGACGGCGCCAAATGTGTCCAGCACGTCATGCGAAACTTTCAGAAGTTCCGTCTTCATGTCATTGGAATAAGTAATGAATCCTGCCTCGAACACCTCGGATGAGCCGGCGATTTCGGTGAGCGCGGCGGACACGAGGCCGCCGGTGCAGCTTTCCGCGACCGCGACCGTGCGCCCGGCGCGACGATTGGCGACGATGACCTTTTCGGCGAGTTCGACCAACTGGGCCGGGAGGACGGTATCGGGCATGGGATCAGGATAGCGCGGGGAGGGAGAGGGTTGCAACCGCCTGTGCGGCGATGCCTTCACGACGCCCGGCGAAACCCAGCTTCTCGGTCGTGGTCGCCTTGACGCTGATCCGATCGATCGGGACGGCGAGAATGTCGGCGATCCGCGCGCGCATGGCGTCGCGATGCGGGCCGATTTTGGGCGCTTCGCAGATGATGGTCAGGTCGACATGCTCGATCCTGCCGTCGCGCGCCGCCACCCGATCGCGCGCATAGGCGACGAAGCGATCCGAAGAGGCGCCGCGCCATTGCGGGTCGGATGGCGGGAAATGGCTGCCTATGTCGCCTTCCGCAAGCGCCCCCAGCAGCGCATCGACGATCGCATGGAGCGCCACGTCGGCGTCGCTGTGCCCCGCAAGCCCGCGATCATGCGGAACCAGCACGCCGCCCAGCCAAAGTTCTTCGTCGGGCGCGAGGCGATGAACGTCATAGCCCATGCCGACGCGCGTGCTACGCGGCGTGGCCAATAGCGCTTCGGCGCGGGCGAAATCCTGCGGATAGGTCAATTTCTCAAGCCTTTCATCGCCCTCGACCAATATGACGTCATGGCCTCGAGCCTGGAGGATCTGCGCATCGTCCGTGGCGTCGCGTGCCTCATCCCAGGCGCGATGCGCCGCAAGGATGGAGTCGAAACGAAAAGCCTGCGGGGTCTGGACGCGGTGCAGGCTCGCCCGTTCCACGCCGTCCGCCATCCTGCCGTCCGCGCCGCGCACCAGCGTATCGGCGACGGGCAGGGTGGGAATGGCACCCTCCGACTGTTCAAGCGCTGCCAGCAGCCGATCGATCACCGCGCCGGGCAGGAAGGGGCGGGCGGCGTCATGGATCAGCACGACATCTGCGCCACCATTGGCGGCGATCGCCTCCAGCCCCGCACGGACCGAGCCGCGCCGGCTGCCCGCGCCGGTGATGAAGGACGCCACGGCGCGATCGCCGAGCAGGGCACGGGCCGTTTCTTCCTGCCCTTCGCCCAGCACGATATGGATCGCATCGATCGCGCCATGGGCGACAAGCGCGTCACAGGCATGGGCCAGCACGGCCTTGCCCGCCAGCAATCTGAACTGTTTGGGACTGTCCCCGCCCGCCCGGCTCCCTTGGCCCGCGGCGACGAGCAGGGCGACGATCTTGCTGTTCGATGTCATGGGCCGGCGCATAGCGGTTGAAGGCCCGGACTGGAAGGGTGCAGCGCTCCGCTTGCCGTTTCCGCCATTTTCCTTTAAGGGCTGCCTGTTTTTTAGGCAGTATTTCGAAACAAGATCATGCGCAGGCTTTCTCCTATCTCCATCGGTCCCGTGACCATCGACATGCCGGTCGTGCTGGCGCCGATGACGGGCGTCACCGACATGCCCTTCCGCACTTTGGTCCGCCGTTACGGATCGGGCCTCAACGTGACGGAGATGATCGCGTCGGCGGCGATGATCCGCGAGACTCGCCAGTCCTTGCAGAAGGCCGCATGGCATCCGCTTGAAGAACCGGTGTCGATGCAGCTTGCCGGCTGCTCGCCGACCGAAATGGCCGAAGCGGCCAAGCTCAATGCCGATCGCGGCGCGGCGATCATCGACATCAATATGGGCTGCCCGGTGAAGAAGGTCGTCAATGGCGACGCGGGCAGCGCGCTGATGCGCGACCTGCCTCTGGCCGCCTCGCTCATCAAGGCGACGGTCGAGGCGGTGGACGTGCCCGTCACCGTGAAGATGCGCATGGGCTGGGATCATGCCAGCCTCAATGCGCCGGAATTGGCGCATATTGCCGAGGATCTGGGCGCAAAGCTCATCACCGTGCACGGCCGCACCCGTTGCCAGATGTATAAGGGCAGCGCCGACTGGGCGTTCGTCCGCTCGGTCAAGGAGGCGGTGAAGCTGCCGGTCATCGTTAATGGCGATATCTGCTCGATCGAGGATGCCGACACGGCGCTGGAGCAAAGCGGCGCGGACGGCGTGATGATCGGCCGCGGCGCCTATGGCCGGCCCTGGCTGATCGGCCAGGTGATGGCCTGGCTGACCGATGGCACGCGCATTGCCGATCCTTCGCTGGAAGAGCAATATCGCGTGATCATAGAGCATTATCACGCGATGCTCGATCATTATGACAGGCATACCGGCGTCAACATGGCGCGCAAGCATATCGGCTGGTATACCAAGGGGCTGACCGGATCGGCCGAGTTCCGCAACGCCGTGAACCAGCAGCCGGATGCGGAGGTGGTGCTCGACATGCTCGCCCGCTTCTACGAGCCGCTGATCGCCAGCGGCGTCGATCCGGCGGAATTGCGAAAGGCTGCATGAACGGGGCGCTGACGTCGATGCCGCCGCTTCGCTTGGCCCAGGACGGACCATCGCTGGGCGAACAGATGACCGCGCTGCCGGTCGCGACCCTGGTCGTGAAGCCGGACAACAGCATTGCCGAGGCCAATGTCCGCGCCGAAACGCTGCTCAATATGGCGCGATCGGCGATCATCGGCAGCGATATAGCGCGCACCATCCGCATCGCCGAAGCCGGCGCGCGCTTCGATATCTGGCACAGTAACAAGCCGATCGCCGCCTATGATATCAAGGTTCATGCCGGTCGCACCGCCGAAATGGAGGTCGATCTGATGATCGCGCCGATCGTCGATCATGACGGCTGGCGCGTCGTGTCGCTCCACGCCCAGAGCCAGGCGCGCAAGATCGGTCATCGCGGCTCTGCGGGCGGCGCGCGCTCCGCCATGGGCGCGGCCGCGATCCTGGCGCATGAGATCAAGAATCCGCTGTCCGGCATCCGGGGCGCGGCGCAACTGCTGGAATCCAGCCATGGCGGGCGGGACGCGGCCCTGACCCAGCTCATCTGCAACGAGGTGGACCGGATCGCGGCGCTGATCGACCGGATGCAGGATTTCACGACCGACCGGACGCTGGAATGCCATCCCGGCAACATCTATCCGCTGATCGACCGGGCGGCCGGGATTGCGGCAGCAGGTTTTGCAAAAAATATAAAGATCATAAAACATTATGATCCATCCTTGCCATTCGCCAACATCAATGACGATGCGCTGGTGCAGGTCATGATCAACCTGCTCAAGAATGCGGCGGAGGCGCTGGAGCATGTCCCCAATCCCCGCATCCGGGTCGAAACGGCTTTCCGTCATGGTGTTTCGGTCATGGTCGGCGACGGCAAGGGCAGCGCCGTGCTGCCGATCGAAATCCTTGTCATCGATAATGGACCCGGCGTGCCCGAACATATTCTCGACCATCTCTTCAACCCCTTCATCACCGGCAAGCGCGACGGGCAGGGGCTGGGGCTGGCGCTGGTGGACAAGCTGGTCCGCGACATGAGCGGTTTCGTCCAATATGCCCGCGATGCGGAGGCGGGTGAATCCACCTTCCGCATCCTGCTGCCGATGGGGATGGGGTGATGGCGGCGACCGGAACCGTGCTGGTGGTCGACGACGATCCCGCCATCTGCGTGGTGGTGGGCGAGGCGCTGCGGCGGCAGGGGCATAAGGTCAAGACCGCCGCCTCGATCCGCGAGCGCGCGGCGCTGATGGAAAGTTTCGCGCCCGATGTCCTGATCACCGACGTCATGCTGCCCGACGGCGACGGCCTTGACGGCGTGGCGGACATATTGGCCACCCGGCCGGGCCTGAACATCATCATCCTGTCGGCGCAGAACACGCTCAACACCGCGATCCGTGCGACCGAAAAGGGCGCGTTCGAATATCTGCCCAAGCCCTTCGATCTCAACGAACTGACCCGCGCGGTCGCCGATGCGCTCGGCACCCGGCAAAGCGGGGAGGAACCCGAGGGGGAGGCCGGGCTGCCCCATGACGGACTGCCCCTGGTCGGCCGGTCGCCGGCGATGCAGGAAGTCTATCGCACCATCGCCCGCGTCCTTTCCAACGACCTCTCCATCCTGGTGCTGGGGGAATCGGGCACGGGCAAGGAACTGGTGGCCGAAGCGATCCACAGCCTGGGCCAGCGCCGCACCAGGCCTTTCGTCCCGATCAACATGGCCGCCATTCCGCGCGAATTGATCGAGGCAGAACTATTCGGTTATGAAAAAGGCGCCTTCACCGGCGCCCATGCGCGGACCGCCGGCAAGTTCGAGCAGGCGCAGGGCGGCACGCTGTTCCTCGACGAGATCGGCGACATGCCGATGGAGGCGCAGACGCGGCTGCTGCGGGTTCTCCAGTCGGGCGAGGTCACGACCGTCGGCGGGTCCAAGCCGGTGCGGGTCAATGTCCGCATCATCGCGGCGACCAACAAGGATCTACCCCAGCTGATCGAGGAAGGGCGCTTCCGCCAGGACCTCTATTACCGCCTCAATGTCGTGCCGATCGCCCTGCCGGCGCTGCGCGAACGGCGCGAGGACGTGATTCTGCTCGCCCGCCATTTTCTGGAACGCGCGGCGCTGGAGGGCTTGCCGCGCAAGACCCTGTCCGATGACGCCGCACAATTGCTGATGGCGTGGCACTGGCCGGGCAATGTGCGCGAATTGCAGAATATGATGCAGCGCCTGTCCGTCCTCAGCCGCGAGAATGTCATCACGGCCGACATGCTGCGGAACATGCTGCCGATCGACGCCGTGCCGCCGGACTATGCCGCGCCGGCCGACCAGCTGGTCCACGCCGTGCGCGACTGGGCCAAGCGGCAGCTGGGCGTGGGCATCGGCCAGCCGCAGCGCAGCCTGCATGAGGATCTGCTGGCGGCGATCGAACCGGTGCTGCTGGAGGAGGTTCTGTCCAGCGTCGACGGCAACCAGATTCGCGCCGCGGCGCTGCTCGGCATCAACCGGAACACGCTGCGCAAGAAGCTGACCGATTATGGTCTGGACCCGCTCCAGTTGCGGCTGAGTGATTGACGGAATTTCAGTGGCATATCAGGACGAAACGACGGTCTGTGTCGACCAGCACCATATATTGTCCCAAATACTGTGTTTGAACGGGCACGGGCTTGTTGTAACAAAGCCACTATGAACGGTGCGATCCCCTTTCGCAGGCGAGCCTCTGCATGGCGGAGGTACCTGCCGCCCTTCCTGCGGAAAGGACGTCTCGCCCCGCTGGTGGAAGGCGTCACGCTCGCCCTTTTCCTGGGCATGGCGGGCCTGACCTATCAGCTTCTGTCGGGCAGCCGCGATTCCTACACGCTGCTGACACCGCCGATCGTGGCGCTGCTGCTGGTGGCGAATCTGGTTCCGGCCATCGCCCTGTTGATGTTGCTCGGGCGGCGGGTGGCGAAGCGCCGCGCCGCCAAGTCGGCGATCGGCAGCGACGGCCAGTTGCACGTCCGGCTGGTGGCGATCTTCTCGATCGTCGCGAGCGTGCCGATGCTGCTGGTCGTGATCTTCGCCTCGCTGCTGTTCCAATATGGCGTGCAATTCTGGTTCTCGGACAGCGCGCGCGGTATGCTCCAGAACGCCAGCGACCTGGCGCGCGGCTATTATGAGCAGAATCTGCGCGAGGTGCGGGACGAGACGCTGACCATGGCGGGCGACCTGCGCGACTATCTGAGCCAGTCGGAAGTCTCCAGCCCGCGCTTCGCCGAAGGCTATATCTACCAGGTCGTCACCCGGAAGCTGAACCGGTCGGCGATCATCGAGGTGGGCAAGGACGGGATCGCCCGCACCGCCGCGACCGTCGATCCCGAAAACCGTCCGGCTTCCTCGATGCTGTCGGCCCAGGCGGTCAAGCGGCTGGCCGCCGGCGAGGATATCGTGGTGCAGGCCCGGCCCAACCAGGTCGAGGCGGTGACGTTGCTCTACCCCAATTCCAAGGTCTATCTCTACGCCACGCGCAATGCCGGCACCTCCTCGTTCAGCAATGTGACGCAGGCGCAGAAAGTGCTGGCGGATTATGATCTCTTCTCCGCCCAATCGCGCGCGCTCCAGTTGCGGTTCAACATCGCGCTGTTCGTGGGGTCGCTGCTGCTGGTCGGCATCGCCGTCTATATCGCGCTGGCCGTGGCCGACTGGATGGTGCGGCCCGTCAACGAACTGGTGACGGCGGCGCGAAGGATCACCGCGGGCGACCTGTCGGCGCGCGTCACCAGTCCGCAGAGCCGGGACGAGATCGGCACGCTCGCCGCCGCCTTCAACCGTATGACGCAGCGGCTGGAGGCGCAGACCGGCGCGCTGGTGGCGGCGAACAGCCAGTTGGACGAACGGCGCGCCTTTATCGAAGCGATCCTGTCGGGCGTCAGCGCGGGCGTGCTGTCGGTCGACCTGGAGGGCGAGATATTGCTGCTCAACAGTTCGGCCGCCGCGATCCTGGTCGAGGAAGGCGATGATCCGGTCGGCCGTCCGCTGGAGGAGGTGTCTCCCGAACTCGCCGAACTCGTCGAATCGGACGAGGATGCCGGGATCGTGCAGGTGCGCGCCCATGGCGATCTGCGCACGCTGGCGGTGAAGGTGACGCAGGATGCGTCGCGCCATATCCTGACCTTCGACGATATCACCCAGCAACTGTCCGACCAGCGCCGCGCCGCCTGGTCCGACGTGGCGCGACGGATCGCGCATGAGATCAAGAACCCGCTGACGCCGATCCAGCTTGCTGCCGAACGGCTCCAGCGCCGCTATGCCGACGAAGTCACCAGCGACAAGGCGACCTTCACCCGTCTGACCGGCACCATCGTGCGGCAGGTGGGCGACCTGCGCCGCATCGTCGATGAATTCTCCTCCTTCGCGCGTATGCCCAAGCCCGTCTTCCGGCGCGAGGCGATCGGCGACATTGCGCGTCATGCACTGTTCCTGCATGAGGTGGCGCATCCCGACATCCGGTTCAAATATGTCGCCGACACCGACGATATGGAATTGGTCTGCGACCGGCGGCAATTGGGCCAGGCTTTGACGAATATTGTTAAAAATGCTGTCGAAGCCATTGAACCTAAACCCATTCCAGACGAAGGAGGTCCGCGCGGCCATATCCATATGCGGCTGGCGCGGGAGGATGACGATCTACTGATCCGCGTGCGCGACGACGGCATCGGCCTTCCGCCGGAACGCGACCGGATATTGGAGCCCTATATGACGACGCGGTCCAAGGGGACGGGTCTTGGCCTCGCCATCGTCAAGAAGATTGTCGAGGAGCATTTGGGGGAGATTCGCTTCGACGATGCCGAGGGGGGCGGCGCATGTGTGACCCTGCGGTTCGCCGCGGGCGCGCTGGAGAAACTGGAAGAAGGGCAGATCATAGCCCTGCCCAAAGGAAAAGTGACGGCCAATGGCGCTTGATATTCTGATTGTGGACGATGAAGAGGATATTCGCGATCTGGTCGCGGGCGTCCTGGAAGATGAAGGCTTCACCACCCGCACCGCCGCCCACAGCGACAGCGCGATCGACGCGCTCGATTCGCGCCGTCCCTCGCTGGTGCTGCTCGACGTCTGGTTGCAGGGATCGCGCATGGATGGCCTCGAACTGCTCGATGAGATCAAGCGCCGCGATCCCAGCATTCCCGTGCTGATGATTTCCGGCCATGGCAATATCGACACCGCCGTCGCCGCGATCCGCAAGGGCGCCGCGGATTTCATCGAAAAGCCGTTCGAGGCGGATCGCCTGCTCCATCTCGTCTCCCGCGCGACGGAGACGGAGCGGCTGCGGCGCGAAAATCAGGTGTTGCGCGCCCGCTTCGGTCAGGATGACGAACTGACCGGCACGTCGGCCGCGATCAACAGCGTGCGCGCCACGATCAAGAAAGTCGCGGGCACGGGGAGTCGCGTGCTGATTTCTGGCCCTGCCGGCGTCGGCAAGGAAGTCGCCGCGCGGATGCTCCATAGCTGGAGCGGACGGGCCGACTCGCCTTTCATCATCGTCGCGGCCGCGCGGATGGACCCCGATCGCGTCGAGGAGGAATTGTTCGGCATAGAGGATGCGAGCGGCCTCGTCCGACCCGGATTCCTGGAACAGGCGCATGGCGGAACGCTCTATCTGGACGAGATCGCCGACATGCCGCTGACGACGCAGGGGAAAATCCTGCGCGTCCTGACCGACCAGAGCTTCACCCGCGTCGGCGGCCAGCGGCAGGTGAAGGTGGACGTGCGCGTCATCTCCTCGACTGCGCGCGAGCTGGCGAACGAGATCGAGGACCGCCGCTTCCGCGAGGATCTCTTCTATCGCCTCAATGTCGTGCCGCTCGCCATCCCGCCGCTGTCGGAGCGACGCGATGATATTCCGCCACTGGTCGAACATTATCTCGCCCGCTTCGCCGCCGATCGTCGCGTCCCGCCGCCGGAAATCGCCAGCGATGCCATGGCAGCGCTTCAGGCCAATGAATGGCCGGGCAATGTCCGCCAGCTGCGCAACGTCATCGAGCGGACGATGATCCTCGCACCCGGCGACCGGATCGGCCGGATCGAGCTGGACATGCTGCCGTCCGAACTGACCAGCGGCGGCGGCGGGGAGGGGATCGGCCAGTCCGCCATCATGGGCGCGCCGCTCCGCGAGGCGCGGGAGAGTTTCGAGCGCGAATATCTGCGCATCCAGATCCGGCGCTTCTCGGGCAATATCTCGCGCACCGCCACCTTCATCGGCATGGAGCGGTCGGCGCTGCACCGCAAATTGAAGCTGCTGGGTATTACCGAGGGCAAGGAATAGGGCGCCTTTTGCCGTTCCGTTGCAGAATTTGGCTCGAGTCATCCCGGTTCAAGCTGAACCGGGATGACTCCAGATTATTATTCGTTTTCCGTGATTTCCGAGCCAGCGGATGATTTCATCCGCTTCGAAATCACGCCAAGGCGCATCTCGCCCATGGACGCCTCTTCGCAATTGCGGTAGAACTGCCCCTGCTCCCGGTCCGCGGGGGCGGGCAAGACACTCTGCTTAGGGTGCGAGAGCGGGTAACGTCCCGCCAAGAAAAGGACTGGCGACGACCATGGCCGACAAAGTGAACAATCTTCAGGACATTTTCCTGAACAGCCTGCGCAAGAGCAAGACCCCGGTGACGATGTTCCTGGTCAAGGGCGTCAAGTTGCAGGGCATCATCACCTGGTTCGACAATTTCTCCGTGCTGCTGCGCCGCGATGGCCAGTCGCAGCTGGTCTATAAGCACGCCATTTCGACGGTGATGCCGGCCCAGTCGATGGACCTCACCGACCTGCGCAAGTCGAGCGACGGCAACGGCAAGCCCAAGCTGCTCCAGGAAATCTTCCTGTCGGCGGTCCGCAAGTCGGGCAGCCCGGTGACGATGTTCCTGGTGAACGGCGTCATGTTGCAGGGCGAAATCGCCGCCTTCGACCTGTTCTGCATGTTGCTCGAACGCGACGGCATGGTTCAGCTCGTCTACAAACACGCCATTTCGACGGTCCAGCCGCTTCATGCGCTCGATCTGACCGGCGAAAACGAACAGGACGATTGATCGTCCGCCCGGCCGGTCCGCTGATCCAGTGGACCGGCGCGCGGCGAGATGCTTTAAGCCGACATGGCCATATTCAACCGCGATTCCGATGACGAGGTGGCGCGCGGCGCGCGCGCCGTCGTCGTCCATGCCGAAACCCATGGTGCGGCCAATGCTGGTGACAGGCGCGACAGCGACGCGCGGCTGGAGGAGGCGCGCGGGCTGGCGCTCGCCATCGGCATCGATGTGCGCGCGGCGCAGGCCTTTCGCGTGCGCGACCGCAAGCCCGCCACCTTGTTCGGCAGCGGGCAGGTTGACCAGATCGCCACCCTCGTCAAACAGGAAGAGGCCGAACTGGTCATCGTCGACAACAGCCTGTCGCCGGTCCAGCAGAGCAATCTGGAAAAGGCGTGCGAGGCGAAGGTCATCGACCGGACCGGCCTGATCCTCGAAATCTTCGGCGAACGGGCGGCGACCAATGAAGGGCGTCTTCAGGTCGAATTGGCCCATCTCGACTATCAGGCCGGGCGACTGGTGCGCAGCTGGACCCACCTTGAGCGGCAGCGCGGCGGCTTCGGCTTCCTCGGCGGTCCCGGTGAAACCCAGATCGAGGCGGACCGCCGCATGATCCGCGATCGCATGGCGAAGATAAGGCGCGAACTGGATCAGGTGACGCGCACCCGCGGCCTGCACCGCGCCCGGCGCCAGCGCGCGCCCTGGCCGGTGATCGCGCTGGTCGGCTATACCAATGCCGGCAAATCGACGCTGTTCAACCGCCTGACCGGCGCCGACGTCATGGCGGAGGACCTGCTTTTCGCGACGCTCGACCCGACCATGCGCCAGATTGCGCTGCCGGGACTGGACAAGGCGATCCTGTCCGACACGGTCGGTTTCGTGTCCGATCTGCCGACCCAGTTGATCGCTGCCTTCCGCGCGACGCTGGAAGAGGTGCTGTCGGCCGACCTCATCGTCCATGTCCGCGACATCGCCCATCCCGATACGGAGGCGCAGCGCGACGACGTGCTCGACGTGCTGGGTGAACTCGGCGTCGCCGGTGAGGCTGCGCTCGATCGCGGGGCGGGCGATAGCGAACCTCCGCCGATCATCGAGGCGTGGAACAAGCTCGACCTGCTGGGTGAAGAAGATGCCGCCCTCATCCGGGAGCAGGCTGCGCGCCGGGACGATGTGGTGATCCTGTCGGCCTTGACGGGTGAGGGGGTGGAGACGCTCCAGCGCGCGATCAGCGATCGGATGACCCGTGGCGCCAAAGTCTATGGCCTGCGGGTGCCGGTGGCGGATGGCGCGGCGATCGCCTGGCTGCATGAGCATGGCGAGGTTCTGGCGACGACAGTGGAGGATGAGGAGACACGCGTAGAAGTGCGCCTTTCCGACGCCGCCTTTGCGCGCTTCGCCAAGCGAGGTCGGGCCTGATCGCGAAGGACCGGCTTCAAATCGGTCGGCGCAAAGGCTAGCTTTGCCGTCGATCCGTGGGAGCCTTGTCATGAAAGTTGCTGTTTTCAGTACGCATCCCTTCGACCGCCGCTTCTTTGATGCCGCCAATGAAGCAGCGGGCAGGGGGCATGAACTGACCTATCTGGAAACGCATCTCGACGCCCGGTCCGCGCCGCTGGCGGCGGGGCATCAGGTAATCTGCGCCTTCGTCAACGACCGTCTGGATCGCGCGACGCTGGAATTGCTGGCCGGGCAGGGCGTTCGCCTGGCGGGGCTGCGCAGNATCTGGAAACGCATCTCGACGCCCGGTCCGCGCCGCTGGCGGCGGGGCATCAGGTAATCTGCGCCTTCGTCAACGACCGTCTGGATCGCGCGACGCTGGAATTGCTGGCCGGGCAGGGCGTTCGCCTGGCGGCGCTGCGCAGCGCCGGGTTCAATCATGTCGATCTGGCCGCCGCCGCCGATCTGGGCATCAGCGTCGGGCGCGTGCCGGCCTATTCGCCCGACGCCATCGCCGAACATACGGTGGCGATGATCCTCACGCTCAACCGCAAGATTCACAAGGCCTATGCCCGTGTGCGCGAAGGCAATTTCGCGCTGGACGGGCTGCTTGGCTTTGACCTGCGCGGGCGAACGGTGGGAATCGTGGGGACCGGCAAGATCGGCCTCAACGTCGCGCGCATCATGCGGGGCTTCGACTGCACCGTGATCGCGCATGATCCCTTTCCCGATGTGGACGGGTTGGCCGCGGTCGGAGGCCGCTATATGTCCTGGCCCGAACTGCTGGACCAGTCCGACATCATTTCGCTCCATTGCCCACTGACGCCCGACACCCGCCATCTGATCGATGCGGCCGCCATCGCGCGGATGAAGCCTGATGTGATGCTCATCAACACCAGCCGCGGCGCCGTGGTCGACACGCGCGCACTGATCGAGGGGCTGAAAAGCGGCCGGATCGGCTATGTCGGGCTGGATGTTTATGAAGAGGAGGAGGGGCTGTTTTTCGCCGACCTGTCGGACCAGCCGATCCAGGATGATGTCTTCGCCCGGCTGCTGACCTTTCCCAATGTGCTCATCACCGGGCATCAGGCCTTTTTCACGCGTGAGGCACTGACGGCGATCGCCGAAACGACGATCGACAATATCTCGGCCTTCGAAGCGACCGGCGCGCCGCTCTATCCGGTGTCGGTGCCAGGGCAGGGATCATAAGGTTCGCACCATCGGGCGCGGGGCCGGATCATCCGGCTTTTTCGAGACGCTTCGCCTGCTGCCACAGGGCTTCCTTCTGGTCGAGCGGCAGGGACGGGAAGTCCGCGCCCGCAATCTCCTCCATCGCCCGAAAGCGTCGATCAAATTTTCCATTGGCTTTTCTGAGAGCCGTTTCCGGATCGATCTTCAGATGACGTGACAGGTTGACCACGGCAAAGAGCAGGTCGCCCACTTCCTCCTCGCGCGCCTCATGGCTTTCGGCTTCGCGCACTTCGTCCAGTTCCTCCGCGATCTTGTCGATGACGCCGACCGTATCGGGCCAGTCGAAGCCGGTGCGCGCCGCGCGCTTCTGCAATTTTTCGGCGCGAAGCAGCGCGGGCAGGGCATTGGCCACGCCCGCCAGCGCGCTCGGGTCCGGCTCTTTTTCGGCCCGCTCGGCCGCCTTGATGACTTCCCACTGAGCATGGCCGTCCTCCCGCCGGGCGCTTTCGCCGAAGACATGGGGGTGGCGACGGATCATCTTTTCGGTGATGCCATCGATCACGTCCTGCAACGCGAAATGACCGGCTTGCTCGGCCATGCGGCTGTGAAACGCGACCTGGAGCAGCAGGTCGCCCAGTTCGTCGCGCAGCGCCGCCATATCAGCCCGCTCGATCGCATCGGCGACCTCATAGGCTTCCTCGATCGTATAGGGCGCGATGGAGGCGAAATCCTGTTCGATATCCCATGGGCAGCCCGTGTCGGGATCGCGCAACCGCGCCATCACATTGGCAAGCGGCATGATGTCGGCTGGGCTGGCTTTGGACATGGGAGCTTTCGGATCGACGATGGACAGAAAGCCGATAGGCCCTGGGCGGGGGCATGACCAGTCTGAATAGCAACAGGAAATTATTCGATAATATATATTATGTTAAATTTAATCTCATCCGGGCACGTTCTTTGTCACTCCCTTTGAGATTGTCCATGTCGTTGTCGGCTTCGAGCCGCCACCACCTTCAATCCTCGCGGATCAGACTGTGTTTCGCCGTGTCGCGCATCTTCACATAGACGATCAGCGATATGCCGATCATCACCGTCACATAGATATAGAAAGCCTGCTCGATCCCGGCTTGCTTGAACCACAGCGCGACGAACTCGGCGGTCCCGCCGAACAAGGTATTCGCCAGCGCATAAGGCAGCGCCACGCCCAGCGCTCGGATATGCGCCGGAAACAGCTCGGCCTTCACCACGGCGTTGATCGACGTATAGCCGGTCACGATCACCAGCCCGACCATCACCAGCAGCCCCGCAACCAGCGGATCTTTCGTGGTCGCCAATGTCGCGAAAATCGGATAGGTGCAGAACATTCCAAGAACACCAAAGCCGATCATCAACGGCTTGCGCCCGATCCGGTCCGACAGCGCGCCCGCAACGGGCTGCAACAGCATGAACAGGAACAGGGTCGCCGCGTTGATCTGCGATGCGGTTTCCCGGCTGAGGCCGCTCGTATTGACCAGGAATTTCTGCATGTAGATGCTGTAGGCGTAAAAGGCGATTGTGCCGCCCGCCGTCAGCAGCATCACCGTCAGCGTCTCGCGCGGATGATTGGTGAGGAGTTCGATGAAACCGGACTTGGGCGCATTCTCGGCCCGCGCCACGGCGAAGCTCTGCGTTTCGGCCAGGCCACGCCGCAGCCAGAAGACGATGATCGCCAGCGCCCCGCCGATGAAGAAGGGAATGCGCCAGCCCCAGGCGTCGAGTTGCGCCTCGCTGAGCGTCGCCTGAAGCAGCAGCAGGACGCAGATGGCGACAAGCTGCCCGGCGATCAGCGTCACATATTGGAAGCTCGAAAAGAAGCCGCGCCGACTTTTCCCCGCCATTTCGGAGAGGTAGGTCGCGCTGGCGCCATATTCGCCGCCGATCGACAGACCCTGCATCAGGCGCGCCAGCACTAGCAATATTGGCGCGGCGACGCCGATCGTCTCATATCCCGGCGTGATGCCGATCAGCAAAGACCCCGCGCACATCAACGCCACGGACAGGGTCAGCCCGCTCTTGCGCCCATGACGATCGGCATAGACACCCATCAGCCAGGCGCCGATCGGCCGCATCAGGAAGCCGACGGCGAAGATGCCGGCCGCGCTCAGCAGTTGCGCGGTGCGGTCCTCGCTCGGGAAGAAATGCGGCGCGAAATAGAGGGTGAAGGCGGCATAGGCATACCAGTCATACCATTCCACCAGATTGCCGGTGGAGCCGCCGATGATCGCCTTGAGCCGCTGACCCTGTGTCGGGGCGCCCTGTTCTGCCAGTGACGTCATGGGGTCAGCACCATCTCCGCATTCTGTACGCCCCAGCTTTTGAGGCGGGAGAGCATGTTCATGCCGATCACATTGACCTCGCCGAAGGCGGGGGACACGACGACCGGCAGGTCGCTGGCCCGGACCGGCCCGATCGCCAACGTGCCGATACTGGCGCGCCGCGCCTCCACCTTGCCATTGGCGGTGGACATGATGACGCCCGGCGCGCCGACATCATAGTTGAGTCCGGCGGCGCGCGCCGTGGTTTCGGACAGGGCGGTGAAGGTCGCGCCGCTGTCGATCAGGAAGCGAGCCGGCGTGCCGTTGATCGTGCCTTCGACCCAATAATGGCCGTCGGGCGCGATGGGAATGCGCAGGGCCTGCCCCTCGGTCCGTGCCGCGGGCAGCGAGGATGGGGCTTCATCCGGCGCGGCGACGCCCCCCTGCTCCGCCCAGCGGCCGGTCAGATAGCCCTGGTTCTGGGCGAATTTGAAAATGCCCAGCAATGCGGCGAAGATCGCCACCCACAGCAACGCCATGCGCAGCACGCTGCCCCAGGCAAGACGCCGGCCGATCAGCGAGGAGGCGACCAGCATGATCGCCAGCACATACCAGATGGTGGATGCCGTCTGATCCGTGCCGTCCATCAAACCCCCTGCCCCTGACCATGTTCATCCAATTCGATCACCATCCCGTCATAGCCCGGCTCCACGCCCGGCGGGAGCGTGCGGCGCAATGTCGCATAATCCATGCTCTGGTCCATATGGGTCAGGATGGCGCGCGTCGGACGGGTGGCGGCGATGCCGTCCAGCGTCAGCGCGAGATGTGGATGGGTTGGGTGCGGCTTTTTCCGCAAGGCGTCGACCACCCAGATGTCCAGACCATCGTAAAGCGCCAGCATATCGGGCGTCATAGCATGGAAATCAGTGGCATAGCCAATGCTATGGCCGTCATGGCTGAAGCGGAACCCGGTGGACCAGATGTCGCCATGGGGCTGGTCGACGCAGGCGATGTCGATGTCGCCGATCCGCAGCCCATCGGGCAGCACATGGGCGTCGATGGTCGGATGATAGCCGCTGGCGCCCTCGAAGGCGTAGGAGAAACGGCGCTGGAGCAGCTTGAGTGTCTGCGCGCGGGCATAGCCGGGCACGGGGCTGCGGCGGTGATGATAGAGCTGTCGCACATCGTCCAGGCCGTGGCTGTGATCGGCATGGTCGTGCGTCCACAAAATCGCGTCGATCTGGACGACATCGGCCGCCAGCAACTGGGCGCGCAGATCGGGCGACGTGTCGACCAGGATGCGGGTGGTCGGCGTCTCGACCAGGATGGAAACGCGGGTGCGCCGGTTCTTCGCTTCGGTCGGGTCGCAGTCGCCCCAGTCATTGCCGATCCGCGGCACCCCCGACGAGGTGCCGCTGCCCAGGATCGTAAGCTTCAGGCTCATGCGACTTTCGAGAAAAGGGTGCGAAAGTTGGTCGAGGTCGCAGCGGCCAGTTGCTCGACGCTTTCCCCGCGCAATTTGGCGAGGAATCTGGCGGTGTCGGCGACATAGGCCGGCTCGCACGGCTTGCCCCGATGCGGCACTGGCGCGAGGAAGGGCGAGTCCGTCTCCACCAGCAGCCGGTCGAGCGGCAGGCGCGCCGCCGTCTCCTGCAAATCCCTGGCGCTCTTGAAGGTCACGATGCCCGAAATGCTGATATAGAAGCCAAGCTCCATTGCTGCGTCGGCAAAGGCGCCGCTGGCGGTGAAGCAATGGATGACGCCGCTATAGGCCCCCTTCCCCATCTCGTCGCGCATGATCGCCAGCGTATCCTCCTCCGCGTCGCGGGTATGGACGATCAGCGGCAGGCCGGTCTGGCGACAGGCGGCGATGTGGGCGCGGAAGCTTTTCTGCTGCCGCTCGCGGTCGCTATGGTCGTAATAATAATCGAGGCCCGTCTCGCCGATGCCGACGACGCGCGGATGCGCGGCGCGCTCGACCAGCTTGGCGGTGTCGACATGGGGATGCTCGTCGGCTTCGTGCGGATGGATGCCGACCGTCGCCCACACATCGGCTTCGCGGACGGCCGTATCCAGCACCACATCCCACTCGCTTTCGCGAGTGGCGATGTTGAGCATCAGGCCGACGCCGGCGACGCGCGCACGTTCCAGCACATTGGCCTGATCCTCGATCAGCCCCTTGTAATTGAGGTGGCAATGGCTGTCGATCAGCATGGCGTCAGGACTCGGCTTCCGGCAGTTCCAGGCGTGGGAAGAGCGGCTTGGGCGGGCCGAGCGTGAAGCCCGAGGCGCGCAGGTCGGCGTAGAAATCGCCGCCGATGACGCCATAGTCCCGCATCCCCGCGTCAATGCCCATCTGATCAAGCAAGGCGGCGGCGCTGCCCGGAATGACCGGCTGGATTATGATGGCTAGGCTTGCGATCGCTTCATAAAGGCTGGCGAGAACCGCCTCCATCCGCGCCGGATCGCTCTTGCGCAACGCCCAGGGCGCTTGCGCGTCGATATAGGCGTTGCAGGCGAAGACGGCGCGCATCCACGCCTCGATCGCGACCGATGGGGCGAGGTCGGCCATGGCGGTCTGGAAGGTCCGCGCCGCGTCCGCGACCATCCTCAGTAATTCGCTGTCCACATCCTGCGGCGCCGGCTCGGGCAGGCGGCCGTCCAGATTCTTGGCGATGAAGCTCAGGGTGCGCTGCGCCAGATTGCCGAAGCTGTTGGCCAGATCACTGTTGGACCGGGCGACGATCGCCTCCGCGCTGTAGCTGCCGTCATTCCCGAAGGTGACTTCGGACAGCAGGAAATAGCGGAGCTGGTCGACGCCAAACTTCTCCGCCAGTTCCATCGGATCGGCGACATTGCCCAGCGACTTGGACATTTTCTCGCCGCGATTGAGCAGGAAGCCGTGACCGAACACCTGTTTGGGCAGCGGCAGCTTCGCGCTCATCAGGAAAGCTGGCCAGTAAACGGCATGAAAACGCACGATATCCTTGCCGATGATGTGCGTGATGTCGCCGCCATCGGCCCAATAGCGCGCCATCCGCTCGGCATCGTCGGGATAGCCGCAGCCGGTCAGATAATTGGTGAGCGCGTCGACCCACACATACATGACATGGCCTTCCGTGCCCGGCACCTTCACGCCCCAGTCGAAGCTGGTGCGCGAGACGCTGAGGTCGGACAGGCCGCCCTCGACGAAGCGCAGTATCTCGTTGCGGCGGCTGTCGGGCCGGATGAAGTCGGGCTGGCTGTTGTAAAGCTCCAGCAGCCGGTCCTGATAGGCGGACAGGCGGAAGAACCAGCTTTCCTCTACGGTCCATTCGACGGGCGTTCCCTGGGGAGACAGCTTGACGCCCCCTTCCCCATCGGTGATTTCCTTTTCGTCGTAAAAGGCTTCGTCGCGGACCGAATACCAGCCTTCGTAGCGACCGAGATAAAGGTCGCCACTGGCCTCCATTGCTTGCCAGATAGCCTGGCTGGCATAGTGATGATCCGGCTCGCTCGTGCGGATGAAGCGATCATAGCTGATATTCAGATTGTCGTTCATATCCTTGAAATAGGACGACATCTCATCAGCCAAAGCCCGCGGTTCGATGCCTCGTCCGCGTGCCGTCTGGGCCATTTTCAGCCCATGTTCGTCGGTGCCGGTCTGGAAAAAGACATCGCGACCCATCATCCGCTGGAACCGCGCGATCGCGTCGGTGGCGATCACTTCATAGGCATGGCCGATATGCGGGCGGCCATTGGGATAGGAAATGGCGGTGGTAATGGTGAAGGGCTTGGACATGGGCCTTCCCTAGCGGGAGTCGTTCCTGCCGCAAAGCCGCTTTTCAGGCGAACGGGGCCAGCGCCCCGCGCTTATCGATGATGTGGCGGCGCAAGCGCCGCGCGCCTATCGATGATGTGGCGTCGCAAGCGCCGCCACATGCCCGGCTAGTTCGAACACCACCGCCGCCGGATCGAGCGACAGGATGATCGCGCCGCCCGCCAGATGCCGTGCCTTTTCCCAATGATCCAGCGCCTGCCCCAGCGCCGCGCCCTGCCGCGTCCGCGCCGTCTGGGCGATGAAGGCGGGCGCGCGCTCCAGAAACGCCTCGTAGCGTGGTTTGGCGGATTTGAGCGCCAGCGCCTTTGCAAGGGTAAGGCGCTGGCGGTTGCCGGGGTCGCCCTGCGTCGCAAGGGCGGTCAGCGTCTGCTCGATATCCGACAGGTTCAGACCGGCATAGCGCAGCGCCTGCCCCGGCGAGCCATCCCCCGCCCGCACCAGCGCGTCCATTTCCTGCGGCGCCAATGTGTCGTCGGCCGCGCGCAGGGCCGCGCGCATTGCCGCATCATCCAGCGGATCGAAGCGCAGCGTGCGACAGCGCGAGCGGATGGTGGGCAGCAACCGGCCGGGCGCATGGCTGACCAGCAGGAACAGCATGTCGGCGGGCGGCTCCTCCAGCGTCTTGAGCAGCGCATTGGCCGCACCGCGCTCCAGGTCATCGGCGCTGTCGATCACCACCATGCGGCGGAACGAAAGCGAGGGCGCGGACTGGATCAGCCGTTGCAGCCCGCGCACCTGATCGACGCTGATGTTGCGCGCGGTGACGCCGTCCTTTTCCAGCGGCGCCAGTTCGGCGTAGTCGGGATGGGCGGCGGCCTCGATCAGGCGACGGATCGGATGGCTTTCGGGGACGGACAGCCCCCCGGCCTCGATCGGCGGCCCGGCCGCGTCGGCCAGCAACCGCATCGCGAGCGAGCGCGCAAAACTGCCCTTGCCGATGCCCTTCGGCCCGGCGAGAATCCAGCCATGATGCATCCGGCCGCTGTGCGCGGCCGCCATCAAGGTGCGGGCCTGCGCGTCATGGCCCAGGAGCGACGTCATGGCAGCAGGTCTTCGATCGCTTCTAGCAGCCTCACCGTCACGACCTCGGCCGGGCCGGAGGCGTCGACGGCGCGCACGCGACCGGCTTCCTCACGGGCGAAGCGGGTGAAGGCGTCGGCCACGGCCCGGTGGAAATCGCTCGCTCGCCCGCCGATGCGGTCGGCCGCGTCGCCATCGCGCGCTTTCGCCCGGCCGGAGGCTTCGTCTTCGGGAAGGGTCAGCAGCAAGGTCCGGTCGGGCAGGAAGCCTGCGCTGCCGATCCGGTGCAGCGTCAATATATCGGCGTCGGTCAGTTCGCCCTGCCCCTGATAGGCGCGGCTGGAATCGAGGAAGCGGTCGGACAATATCCAGGCCCCCCGGTCCAGCGCCGGGCGGATCGTCTTTTCGATATGATCCGCGCGCGCCGCCGCGAACAGCAGCGCTTCGGCGCGTGGACTCCAGCGATCCGCGCCGCCCGTCAGCAACAGGGCGCGGATCGCCTCCGCTCCTTCGCTGCCGCCCGGCTCGCGCGTTTCGATCACGTCGATGGCGCGCGCGCGCAAGGCGGCGGCGAGCGCCCGAAGCTGGGTCGACTTGCCGACGCCCTCGCCGCCCTCCAGCGTGATGAAACGACCTATAGTCACCCGAACAGCGATTTCATGCCGTTCCACAGACGGCCGAAAATGCCTGCCTCGGCGACATCCTCACCCGCCACCAGCGGCATGACCTGCGGCGGCGTATCGGGGGTCTGGATGATGAGCTGGGCGATCTGCTGCCCCTTGGCGATCGGCGCCTTGATCGGGCCGGTATAGACGACCTTGACCTGGACCTTAGCCGACGCCGTGCGTGGCAGGGTGACGGCCAAATTCTGCGGCGCGACCAACGGGATGCTCGTGGCGCTGCCCAATTGCACCTCGGCGGTTTCGACCGTCTGGCCCTTCTTGAACAGCGGCTGCGCCTTCCACGCCTTGAAGCCCCAGTCCATGAAGCGCACGGATTCGGCGATCCGGCCGTTGAAGCTGGTCAGGCCGGCGACGACCATCACCAGCCGGCGACCATCCTGTTCGGCCGATCCGGTGAAGCCGAATCCTGCCTCTTCCGTATGTCCGGTCTTCAGGCCATCGGCGCCGGCGATCTTGCCCAGGATCGGGTTGCGGTTCGCCTGGTTGATGTCCGACCCGCCCATGGTCTTGCCCCAGGTAAAGGACCGGGTGGCGTAGAAGCGCTTGTAGAGGTCGGGCGTCTCCTCGACCGTCGCCTGGGCCAGCCTGGCGAGATCCTCGGCGGTCACATAGGTTACGCCTTCGTCCGGCCAGCCGTTGCTGGTGCCGAAATGGCTGTTCTTAAGGCCGAGGCGCTTGCCTTCCTCGTTCATCAGCGCGACGAAGGCCTGCTCGGTGCCGGCGATGCCCTCGGCCAGCACGACACAGGCGTCATTGCCCGACAGAGTGACGATGCCGTGCAGCAGATTTTCGACCGACACCTGCTCGCCGGCGGACAGGAACATGGTCGATCCCGCCTGCGGACCGTGCCACTGCTTCCAGGTTTCCGGGCGCACGGTGAACTTGGTGTCGAGCTTCAGATCGCCCTTCTGGATCATGCGGAAGGCGACATGCGCCGTCATCATCTTGGCCATGGACGCCGGCGGCATCCGGGTTTCGCCACCCTTGTCGTAAAGCACCGCTCCCGACGACAGATCCTTCATATAGGCGATCGGCGCTTCGCTGGTATAGGGCGGCGCGGCCGCGATCAACGGCTGGGCCAGCAGCCCGGCGGCGAGGAGGACTGCAACGCTTTTCTTCATCGGAAACTGCCTTCGACTAGGATGGAATCGCTCTCGAACCACGATCTTTATCGCGCGTCATTAGCCATGATGCGCGCATTCTCAAAGCCCTTGGCGGCTGCCGCGCGCACGCCGGCCTGGGCGGCCTGCTGCGTTGCATAGGGGCCGAAGCGCACGCGCCACATGGTCCCGCCCGGCTCGACATGCGCACCGATGCGCTTGGCCAGCGCCTCCGCACGAACCTGGGTCGAAAAAGCGCCGACCTGCACGATATAGCCGCCTTTGGTCGTGGTCGTCCTTGTGGGCGGCGGTGCCGGTTTGGCGGCGACGGGTTTGGCCGCTGGAGCGGATGCGACGGGCTTTGCCGGCGTGGCGGACTTGTCGAAATCGGCGCCCGGCCGGCTTGATGCGGCGGGCCGGGTCGGCGCGACGGCGTTCATCTTTGGCGCTGCGGCCGCCATTCCGGCCTGGGGCAGCTTCGTTCTCAGCACCTTGAGCAGGGGCGCGGGCGTTTCCAGCCGCTCCGCCGCCCGGCCCTGCGCTCGCAGCGCCGCGCGTTCCTGCTCGGGCGGATTGACCCGCCGCACCCGTACCGGAAGCACAGCCTCGCCACTGACGCCCAGTTGCGCGAGCGCGCCCGGCGACAATCCAATGATCAGGTCGTTGCGCATCGGGCCGCGATCGTTGACGCGCACCAGGATGGTCCTGCCGCTGTCGAGGGCCGTCACCTCGACATAGCTGGGCAGCGGCAGCGTCTTGTGGGCGGCGGTGATCGCTGACGCGACGAAGGCCTCACCATTGGCGGTCGCGCCGTCGCGGCTGCCCGTCTCCGACCGGCCGGCATAGCCCAACTCGTCATAATAGGCCGGATCGGTCGGCGTGTAGGTGACGCCCCCGATCGCATAGGGCGCCCCGAGCAGGATCGGCGTATCGGCGACCATATTGCCGGTCCTGGCAGCGACGGTCTTTTCCGGCTGGGCGTAGAGCGCCGCTCCGCCGGCCATCGACAGGATCAGGACGGCAACGGCCAGTCCCTTATTGTTTGACCGCATCCGCCAGCAATCCCACCGACAAGGCATAAAAGTTGGAGCAATTATAATCGAGGATCGCCCGATAATTGCTGGTCAGCAGATAGGCCGTCTTCCCCGGCCCGTCCGGTTCCAGCAGGGTCGCCAACATGGTGTCGGCCGGCCATCTGCCACCGGCCGGGATCAGTCCCAGCTTGCGCCATTCGGCCATGCTGAGCCAGCGGCTATGCCGGTTGAACACACGCGGGCAGCGGGCCGGTGTCGTGCGCGCGGCGATGGCGGCGCGGTTCAGGCCGACCGGCACGGAAACGGCGACGCCCCATGGCTGGCCGCGTCGCCAGCCCGAATGGACGAAATAGTTGGCGATGGACGCCAGCGCGTCCGCCTCGCTGGTCCAGATGTCCGCCCTGCCATCGCCATCCCCATCCTTGGCCAGGCGCAGATAGACGCTGGGCAGGAATTGCGGATAGCCGGTCGCGCCGGCCCAGCTTCCGACCAGCCGGCCGCGCGGGACGCCATTGTCGAGCATCTTGAGCGTCGCCAGCAATTCCGGTTCGAACAGGCTGCGCCGCCGCCCTTCCCAGGACAGGGTCGCAAGCGATCGGATCAGGTCGAAATCGCCGGTATAGGAGCCATAATTGGTTTCATGGCCGTAGATGGCCACCATGATTTCTTCGGGCACGCCGGTTTCCGCCTCGATCCGCGCGAGGCGCCCGCGGTTCGCCACATAAGCGGCGCGGCCGCGGCTGATCCGTGCCGCGTCGACATGCTGGCGACGATAGGGTTCGAAATTGGGAATGGGCGAATAGGCGCCGCCGCCCGGCTGGCTCTGGTCGAGCTGAATGACGCGCGGGTTCGGCGTGAGCGTCGGAAACACCGCGTTCAGCGTGGCGTCGCGGATGCCCATGGCCCGCGCCCTGGGGCGCAGCCCCTCCAGATAGGCCTGGAAACCGGCGTCATCCTGCGCCTGCGCTGGGCCTACCGCCAGACTTCCAGCCGAAACGGCAGCCAGACCCAGCAGCAATGACATAAAGGATGAGCGCAAAGAATCTCCCATGGCCCTTTTGTTGCACAGGCCGCGCAAGGCGGGGAACCCCTTATTGAAAAACGGCGCTCGATTAGGCGACGAACCGTGTCTGGCGCGATTTTACGCTTGGCAAGCCAGCGGCGCACGCTAGGAAGCAGGCAGCGACGGCGGAGCGGTTTCGGGACAATGGTTCTGAACGCAGGCGACGGAAGGGTGGCAGAGTGGTCGATTGCAGCGATAGCGACCTGTCTGCGAGAAATGGAGTGTGGTTACAAGGGGTTAGTTCCAATCCGATTCGCCGGGTAGTTTCACCCATAAGCCTGTCGTAAGTTGCCAATCCCGAAACGGTATGGAAGAGTGTCCGAGTGGTTTAAGGAACTGGTCTTGAAAACCAGCGACGGGGCAACCCGTCCGTGGGTTCGAATCCCACCTCTTCCGCCAGCCGCTCCGCCTTCACGGCAAGAGCGGCATATCAAGCGCCCTCAAAAATTCATTATGCTAAGCGGTTGCCGCCTTCACTCGCTGTCGACGAGAGAGGCGTTCATTTCGATCAGGTCGATTTCCTTCTCAGCCTCCGCAGTGCTGACATAGCGCGAGATGTTGAGGTATGATCAAGCTCGACACCAATGCCGTAGAGCGATCAATCCGCCGCCCGGGATGAATGCCCTCTTCGCCGGTTCCGACGAGTTGGCGATTGCTGTCATATATTGGCTATGCGCTCGATCAGGAAGGCGCCGTTCACCGGCGGGCGCCTTGGCTGCTAAACCAAGCCGGCGCCCGCCGATGCGATGTGCAGGACATTCTATTCTTCGATCGTTTGGTTCCGGGCTACTGGGCCAGATGCTGCTGGAACCAGCGCGCGATATAGGCGACGGTTTCACGCCCCTCAGGTGTCATATTCTCGCCGATATTATAGGCGCCATGCTGGCCGCCCTCCATGACATAGAGATAGGAATCGACGCCGAGCCTGAGCATCTGCGCGTGCGACACGAGAACCGGGCTCATGTCGGTGGCGCGAGTGCCCGTGATC